>CALHUA010000092.1 GCA_938039915.1 uncultured Anderseniella sp. | reverse complement strand
GCCATGCGCAGCTTCAGTTCCGTGGTGCCGAACAGGGCCAGATCGGGCACAAAGTTCTCTTTGCGCAAGTGCCGGACATCGTTCTTTGTCACCGGGCCCACGAACATCAGCCGGTGTGAAGGCGAATAGCGTGCCAGCTTGGTGCCGAATACTTTCTGCAGCACGTAAAATGTCAGGTAGTGGTTGTCGACAACCGCGTGAATGGGTTTTGACGAGCGCCGCACGATGTGGATCAGGTCAAGGTCAAACAGTTTGTCGTTGTTGACGGGGGAGTGGCGTTCCGGCCCGTCTGAAAACACGAAATCATAGGCACGGATGGGAATGTCGGCGTATTGCACGCCCCGAAACAGTTTGTAGAAGCCGTCGACCTTGGGCGAGTGGACGATCTGCACCACGTGCGCGACCTCCTGGGGCAGGGCCTTCAGTGCGGTTTCGGTCCAGCCTTCATGCTCTTCCATCGAGGTGATGCGGCCGAGC
This sequence comes from uncultured Anderseniella sp., assembly GCA_938039915.1. Classification (GTDB taxonomy): domain Bacteria; phylum Pseudomonadota; class Alphaproteobacteria; order Rhizobiales; family Aestuariivirgaceae; genus Anderseniella. Next base: position 3,374 of record CALHUA010000092.1, on the reverse strand, counting down.
GGCGCGCCTTCGGCAGCGTTTTCAATCAGTGCCTGTGCCATGACAACGGTGGTGAAACCGGTGCCAAACTCCAGCACTTCCTTCGGTTTGCGGCTGCGCACTTCCTCGTAAAGCGTCAGATAGTCCGACATGGATGCACCGGTGACATTGGACACCTTGGCATATTCGGTGATCGCATTGGCAAATTCAGGACGCTTCATCAGCGTCTTTTCGGCCCGCCGGTTACGGCGCGCCACCAGCCTTTCGATCCACCACGCGCGGGCGCGGGTGAGTGCAGGCAGGCCGGTTGTATCCAGAGGAGGTAATGGCATGGGATTTGTGATGGATCAGCCAGCGATTCCCGTCAAGAGGGTCGTTGTCCTACGGACTTACAAGCAAGATGCCTGATTTGGCAATAAAACACACCGGTGGACTTGCCTGTGAAACACCCTATGGGTAACCTGCAGGGAACTCCGTTTGCGGAACATCCTGCTGGGCGGACTGATTTGGCGACTGCTGGGGAATATGATGAAACACATGTTGGGTCTTTTGGGCGTATCGGTGCTTGGCGCGGCGCTGGTGGCAACAACGATTGAAACGAATGCGCAGAAGAAGCAACCCAACCTGCGGCGTATCTGCATGGACCATTATGGTGTCAGCCACGTCGGTCGTGCTTACATCAACGGCAAGGGCAAGCTGATCTGCTATATACCGCTGATCGAGTACGGCTCTGCCACCAACAAGGCAAACGGCGGCGCACGCCAGAATTTCAACAGGCCTCCCGCCCGGAAAAAACGCAGGTGATTTTGTCAGCAGTGATGGCGATGATCGCTGTTTGGATGTAGTTCTGTGATCTAATACAAGTATGAGGCGGGTTGACACCTGGTAGTGGACCCCAGCCTTCGCTGGGGTGACGGGTTCATGGTGTGATGCGACTGCATGTTTAATTGCCGAACTCTGCAAATCATCCCCGCGTGACGAAACTGTCCAGCACCCGCTTGTCGCCGGCGGTGTCGAAACTGATCGACAGTTTGTTGCCGTCCACGTGGGTGACCGTGCCGGGGCCGAATTTCTGGTGGTGGATGCGGTCGCCGGTCTCGAATGATTCAGGTCCTGCATCTGACGCCGTCAGGCTGCCTTCCACGATGCGTGGTGTGGAGCGCAGCGCGTCGCCGTCGGCGTGGCGGGCCTGGGCCCGTTTCCAGCCGGGTGTGTCATAGCCGGAGTTGAACGGCTTCATCTCGTCAAAGCGCGAGCCGCCGAACTGGTCTGCCCCGCCGATGTTATAGCCGCCATAGCTGGACGACATGGTGTCCACTTCCACATGAGTTTCCGGCAGTTCGTCGACGAAGCGCGAGGGCAGGGCGGTCTGCCACATGGCGTGCACACGCCGGTTCTGGGCGAATGAAATGGTTGACCGTTTGCGCGCCCTGGTGATGCCCACATAGGCAAGGCGGCGTTCTTCCTCCAGCCCCGCCTTGCCGCTTTCGTCCAGCGAACGCTGGTGCGGAAACAGGCCTTCCTCCCAGCCGGGCAGGAACACCATGTCAAACTCCAGGCCCTTGGCTGCATGCAGCGTCATGATGGAGGTTTTCTCATCCTGCTCACCGGACTGTTCGACCTCCATGACCAGGGCAATATGTTCCAGAAAGCCCTCCATGGTCTCAAACTCGTTCATGGAGCGCACCAGCTCCTTCAGGTTTTCCAGCCGCGACGGTGCCTTCGGATCCTTGTCCTGCTGATGCATCTCGGTATAGCCGCTTTCATCCAGGATGATCTCGGCAACCTCGGTATGGGCGACGGCCTGAACAGACGCCCGCCAGCGCGAGAACGATGCCAGCAAATCGCTCAAAGATTTGCGCGCCTTTGCAGGCAGTTCGTCGGTTGTCACGATATCCTGCGCGGCACGATACAGCGACTGACCGGCCGCACGGGCGAGATTGTGGATTTTCTGGACCGAGTTGTTGCCAATGCCGCGCTTGGGCACATTGATGATGCGCTCAAAGGCAAGATCATTGTCCGGTGACATGGTGACCTTGAGATAGGCAAGCGCGTCACGGACTTCAGCGCGTTCATAAAACCGGGGCCCGCCGACAACCCGGTAGGGCAGGCCGAGCGTAATAAAGCGATCTTCAAAGGCGCGCATCTGAAACGAGGCCCTGACCAGAATGGCGACTTCTTCCAGTGAGGTGCCTGAGCGCTGTGCCTGTTCGATGTCCTCGCCAATGGCGCGGGCTTCCTCGTCACCGTCCCAGTGGCCGCGCACGACGACTTTTTCACCGTCGTTCTGATCTGTGCGAAGTGTCTTGCCCAGGCGGCCTTCATTGTGGGCGATCAGGCCGGATGCCGCACCGAGAATATGCGGTGTGGAGCGGTAGTTGGATTCAAGCCGGATGACACCGGCACCGGGGAAATCCTTTTCAAAGCGCAGGATGTTATCGACCTCGGCTCCGCGCCAGCCATAGATCGACTGGTCGTCATCCCCGACACAGCAGATATTGCGGTGGCCCTGGGCCAGCAGGCGCAGCCACAGATATTGCGCGACATTGGTGTCCTGGTATTCGTCGACCAGCATGTACTTGAAGCGCTTCTGATATTCGGCCAGCACATCGGGCTGTTCCTGAAACAGGCGCAGGGTTTCCAGCAGCAGGTCACCGAAGTCGACCGCGTTGAGAACTTTCAAACGGGTCTGGTATTCGGCGTAAATCTGCGCGCCAAGCCCATTGCCGTAGGCTGCCCCTTCACCTGCCGGTACCTTGGACGGAACCAGTCCGCGGTTTTTCCAGCCATCGATGTGGGCAGCAAGCTGACGTGCCGGCCAGCGTTTTTCGTCGATTTCGTGCACCTGGATCAGTTGTTTGAGCAGGCGTATCTGGTCGTCGGTGTCAAGGATGGAGAAATCCGATTTCAGGCCGACCAGTTCGGCATGGCGGCGCAGGATTTTTACCCCGATGGAATGAAAGGTGCCAAGCCAGGTCATGCCTTCGACCATGCCGCCGATCAGCCCGCCAATGCGGTTTTTCATTTCGCGCGCGGCCTTGTTGGTAAAGGTCACCGCCAGGATTTCACCCGGCCAGGCCTTGCGCATGTTCAGCAGATGCGCAAGCCGCGTGGTCAGTACCCTGGTCTTGCCGGTACCGGCACCAGCCAGCACCAGCAACGGACCGTCCAGGGTTTCCACAGCCGCACGCTGTTCCGGGTTCAATGCCCGCAGATACGGCGGCGCTGGCTGCGCAGTGGCGCGTCCAGTGATCGAGTTGCTGGCTGGGTTCGACGTCATCGATCCTATATAGCATCGCGGCTGTCATGATTCGATGGCTGCAACGCGACTTTTCTGATTTGATTGACCCGGCTATGTAACAGCAGCTTGGACTATCATTATTCACTCAGGCGAT
>CALHUA010000091.1 GCA_938039915.1 uncultured Anderseniella sp. | reverse complement strand
AAACGTAGGCCGCCAGCCGAAATAGGCTGCGCCCATCAACACTTTCTGCCTGTCCCCCGACAGATCCCGCACCCGCACCGCGTAGATGCCATGGCAGGGTTCCATGCCCGGATCCAGCATGATGTTGACGGTTGGAAATCCGATCGTGCGACCGCGCTGATCCCCCTTGACCACGTTGCCAATCACCGTCCAGCGATAGCCCAGCTGGGCGTTGGCCTGCTCGATGTTGCCGGCATGCAGTGCAGCGCGCACCGAGGATGAGGAAAACGGCGATGTGCCATCCTCGCGGGTGACCTGATCCACGATGGTGACACCGAAACCGAACTGTCCGCCAAGATCCTGCAGCAATGACGGGCTGCCCCGCCTGCCCTTGCCGAAATGAAAATCATAACCGGACACGATGTGACTGATGCCAAGCGCGCGAACCAGATAGCGCTCGACAAAGTCTTCCGCCTCTACGGACGCGAGGTCCCGGTTGAACGGAATGGCAGCACAGAAGTCGACGCCGAAGCTGCGCGCCAAAGCCGCCTTCAGACGCGGTGGTGTCAGACGAAAAACCGGCTGCTCCGGCTGGAAAACAGATTTGGGGTGCGGTTCGAAAGTGACAAGGCCGGACGGTGACCCCGCCGAACGGGCGACATCAACAGCGGTCTGCGCCAATGCCTGATGGCCCAGATGCAGACCGTCAAAATTTCCGATGGCCACGCAGGCACCCTTCAGCGCACCCGGCACCTCGGTCTGATCAATCAACTCCAGCATTGGTCAACAATCATTTCCATTGGTATTGTTACCACACAAGTCCGGCAGCGACGCCAGCCACCTGCAACCCGGGCATCCTGGCGGTCATGTCACCTGCAATGGTTTTGACATCTGTGCCACGATGGTCATCTGCATGAATACCCCCGGTAATAAAATGCACGGCCAGCTTGTTGGCACGCGCGCCTTCGATATCGGTTGGCAATCCATCGCCGATCGCCAGAACCTGAGACAGTTCAACGTCCCGTTTCATGATGTCGGCAGCTTGCTCAAGCGCCACCTGGTAAATCGGCGGGTATGGCTTGCCGGCCATTTCCACCGGACCTCCAAGTTCTGTATAAACATCGGCCAGTGCACCGGCACAAGGGTACAACCTGCCACCGACACCAACCACACGATCCGGGTTGGCACATATGAACGGCAGGTTTCGTTTCTGCATTTGCGACAGCATGGGACGATAGTCATCAGGCGTTTCCGCCGTACCGCCATCACGGCCGTCATTGTTCAGCCCCGTACATAACACAGCGTCTGCTTCACCCAGCGTGGTCCAGGTGACAGGCAACCCTTCCAGCAGGCTGGCATCTTCATCGGGGCCCAGGTGAAACAGGTTACTCCCGGCCCGGCGCGCGACCAGCTCGCGGGTCACATCACCGGAACTGACCACCGCATCATATGCATCATCGGACACGCCAAAGCGCTGCAACTGCGGCACAACAACATGGCTGGGCCTGGGTGCATTTGTAATCAGAATGACGCAGCCACCGTGTGCCCGGTGCCGGGACAGTGCATCAGCTGCAGCCGTGTAGACCTCGTGTCCGTCATGAACCACGCCCCAGACATCACACAGCCATACCGGATAGGCAGCACTCAGATCGCGCGCTGCTTCGGCAACTGAAAAAGAACTGTTGGAGGACATGGTGCAGCTTATACCAAGGAACTAGGCAACCTGCGCTGCGCTGGCCGAATGAAGCGCCCGCTCGCGCACTGCACGGGGACTGGAAAATCCGGGACCGCGCCCGAGTGAAGATGCATGCATCAGGGAAGACGCACTATCGGGTTGTTCGACACCCGATGCAATGAGGGCAATATTGTTGGCTTGCGTGGCCTGCAACAACTCATCGGCGCTTATTCCCGATTGTGCAGGTTGGGTCAGCCCGTCGCCTGGTACATCGATAAAGGCAAAACCCAGTTCGGACAGCGACGGCAATTCGTCATACAGCATGCCTTCACCGGTCAGGCAGAATGTTGCGCCCAGACTGGCAAGCCAGGCCAGGCCCTGCAGGCCAGCTTCACTCAATCCGGCAAGAGCCGTGTGATGGATATCCAGCACGATGCCGGCAGCTCCCTCCGGGTTGGCCTGAAGCAGGCCAACGAGTTCCTGCAAGGCCTTGGTATTTTCAAGCGTCGCAACAGAGATCGGACAGAAAATGCCGGTAGCGCCTCGGCGCGCGCGCAATTTTTCAAGCAGGGGCAGGATCTGCTGCAGCAACTGGGCATCAAGTGCCGGGTCCCACAAGCTGGCATGGCCGTTCAGTACCGGCAGGTCGGCGGACGCGACAATGTGGGTCAGATCAGCGGGTGACTGATCCCGCAACCGGAAGCTTGCCTTGTAATAGGCGGTGCGCCCCTCAGCCAGCCGAACCACTGGCTCGAGGAATAACTGGACCGGTTGCTGGCGCTGAATCCGGGCAGGTGCCAGTCGCGTCGGGGCATGGGAAGGCCGCACTGCCGGTGGCTGTGTCTTTGCAGCCAGATGTTGCGCGGTCTGATGTTGTGCTGCTGGATATTGCGCCTTCGGAGCAATCTTGTGTGCCCGTCCGTTGTCGCGCGCGCCCTTTTGGGATTTGCCGGCGTCCAGCCGTGATCCCAGATCACTCAGGCGTTGGGCCTGGTCAGCGATACGCCGCGACAGGCTTTCAATATCATTGGTGTTTTTTCCAAGACGCTGGGACAGCACGTTATTCGCGCGTGCATTTCCGTCTCCATCAGACGGGATGGACGCCGCTGCAGATACAATGAGAGCCACGGCCAGACAGGACACGGCGGCCAGCAGCGCGATGTCATAACGCCCGAGCACAAAAATGCACACTGCCGCCAAAACAAGCGCACTAACTGAAAACAGCCAAACCAGCAGCTTCATTCGATCAAGTCCCACCCCATGACTGCTGGGTTCAGCAGCGGTTTCCCGGTATAGGATAAAATACTAACTCGCTCAACAAGTGTAGCCAATTGAACGATGTTTAAAAGTCAATACATGGTTAAGGGCGCGCCATCTTGTTTCAACGCCGTGACAAATTGTTACGTAAAACCAATTTCTCGCACCTTGCACATAACGCCAAATATCCTCATTATGCGGCCAAGGAAAGCGGACGGGTTGATGCAAAATCCATGCTGAGCGGATAATTCCACTGCATTGACGACAACAATTAGACCGACAGGACCTGAAATATGTTTTTTGGAAGACTTTTCATCATGGCGGGCGTAGCTGTGGCGGCGATGAATTTTTCAGGCGCGACGAATGTTGCCCACGCAGCTTCTTGTGGTGCCGACTGGGCTGAACCGGGCACTTACAAGATCACCGGCAATTTCAGGGGCAAGACGGAATCCGCAGGCGCAGTACTGACGCGCGACTGCCGGATCGATCTTAAAATCCCGGGTGTTTACACCGGCGGACGGGTGAAACGGGCCGGCAAGTGCCTGCGCTTCACATTCAAGATCGACAAGCAAAAGCAACTTTTCAAAGGCAAATGGTGCGACGGTTTTGCGGTTGTTGACTGGAAGGGCAAGGACGTTCGCGCGAAAGTGAAATCCGTGCGCCAGGGTGCCAAGTAACAGTTACCTGATCCGTATTTGCGCTTCAGGCCGCATAAACATTTTCGGCTGATGGTGTGATCGACAAACCGGATCCTGAAGCGACGAACAAGCCCCCGGTCACGTACCGGGGGTTTTTGGTCTGGTTCCCAGACGCAGGACGGCGCGAATGCGCCTGGAGGGGACCGCACCTTCGCCGAGAATTGCAAGTATGATCAGCCCCCAGCCCAATAGTCCCGTGGCATGATGCGACAATGCGGCGTTACCTGAAAAACCCAGCAGGTGGGCAATCTGCGATGGCCGGGGCGGAGATTGCACCACATTTTGCAGCGGCAAGTGATCAAACAGCAGCATGTAACACAGGTAGAAAGCCTGCGGACTGAGCCAGACAAACACCCACAAAACTGCAGGAGCCAGAAGCAATCGCAGTGGCCAGACCATTCTGCAGGTGATCTTGATGAAGGCGGCCGCCGTCAGCGCAGCCAAGCCCATGGACACAAGCACCAGCCCGACGCGCGCCGTCATGGTCAGGGAGAAAAATGTGTCGCCTTCATACATACAAACCAACCACTTTGCGAGTTAACCATGCATGTCAATAAATGCATGCCTGTCAGAAAAAATGTTTAGCAAAACCTTGACGTGACGGATCACGCACCATACATCACTCCTCAACTGTTGGCACTCCTGTCAATGGAGTGCTAACAGACTGATCCGTATACCGGCCCGACAAGGGTCGGATCCGGATCATCCCAACCAAACAGAGTGTTTGTATACTCAAGGAGAAGCGTAGATGAATTTCCGTCCTCTGCACGACCGCGTGGTCGTTCGCCGGATCGAGGAAGATACCAAAACTGCAGGTGGTATCATCATTCCTGAAACCGCACAGGAAAAGCCCATGCAGGGTGAAGTCGTTGCCGTAGGTGCAGGCGCACGCGATGACGCGGGCAAGCTGATTGCTCCGGACGTCAAGGCAGGCGATCAGGTGCTGTTCGGCAAATGGTCAGGCACTGAAGTCAAGATTGACGGCAACGACGTGCTGATCATGAAAGAAAGCGACATCATGGGTGTTCTGGAAGGCAAGAAGTCCAAGAAGTAATTCTTCGAGGGCTTTTTTTGTGCCCAGCGGCACTCAGACACACCTGACAATGACACGTTCAAGTAAACCAATTCAATTCAAGGGAGCCTCAAAATGGCTGCTAAAGAAGTAAAATTCTCCGCCGATGCCCGCGAGCGCATGCTGCGCGGCGTCGACATTCTCGCCAATGCTGTAAAGGTAACACTCGGCCCGAAAGGCCGTAATGTCGTCATCGACAAATCCTTCGGCGCACCCCGCACCACCAAGGACGGCGTGACCGTTGCCAAGGAAATCGAGCTGGAAGACAAGTTCGAGAACATGGGCGCACAGATGGTGCGTGAAGTTGCCTCCAAGACCAACGATCTGGCCGGCGACGGCACCACCACGGCAACCGTCCTGGCCCAGTCCATTGTTCGCGAAGGCGCCAAGTCTGTTGCCGCCGGCATGAACCCGATGGATCTGAAGCGCGGTGTAGACCTCGCAGTTGCTGCTGCCATTGCAGACCTGACCAAGCGGTCCAAGAAGATCAAGACTTCCGAAGAAGTCGCCCAGGTCGGCACCATCTCCGCCAATGGCGAAGGTGAAATCGGCCAGATGATCTCCCAGGCCATGCAGAAAGTCGGCAACGAAGGCGTTATCACGGTTGAAGAAGCCAAAACGGCTGAAACCGAACTGGACGTGGTTGAAGGCATGCAGTTCGACCGCGGTTACCTGTCGCCTTACTTCATCACCAATGCAGACAAGATGGTCACCGAAATGGAAGACCCCTATATCCTGCTGCACGAAAAGAAGCTGTCCAACCT
>CALHUA010000090.1 GCA_938039915.1 uncultured Anderseniella sp. | reverse complement strand
TGCAGCGGGTTTTGTGTTCCTGGGCCGTACCAACATGACTGAATTTGCCTATTCGGGCGTCGGCGTGAACCCGCATTACGGTACGCCGAGATCCGTCTGGGACCGGGCGCAGGGACGGATTCCCGGCGGGTCTTCATCGGGAGCTGCGGTGTCGGTCGCAGACGGCATGGCCTATATGGGGCTTGGAACGGATACCGGCGGGTCGTGCCGGGTGCCGGCAGCCTTCAACGGTATCACCGGATACAAGTCTTCAACGGGCAGGGTGCCCAGAGACGGTGTGTTTCCGCTGTCTGACACGCTGGATACTGTCGGGCCGTTGGCCAATTCGGTGCAGTGCTGTTCCACCATCGATGCGATGATGGCAGGTGATCGTACCGGCATCGTACTGGCCCGCGACCCGGCAACCCTGCGTTTCGGTATTTTGCAGCACGTGGCGATGGATGCCATGGATCCGGAAGTGGCAACTGCGTTTGACGCGGCGGTAAAGACGCTCGGCAAGGCAGGCGTTGTGTTTTCCGAAGTGCCGTTTCCGGATTTGACCGAACTGCCGAGCCTTAATGCCAAGGGCGGCATTTCGGCGGCGGAAGCCATGGATGTGCATGCCGACATGCTGGAACGCCATGCAGATGAATACCATCACATGGTTCGTACCCGCATCATGTCGGGCCTCAACGTCACCGGGCCCGAACTGGTGGCACACTATCGCCGGCGCAAGGAGATGATCGCGAAATTCGCCCGCCTGTGTTCCGGTCTGGATGGGTTCATCCTGCCCACCGTGCCGATATTGCCCCCACTGATTTCGGAGGTTGAGAAAGATGAGCGCTATGGTCCGCTGAACTTCCTGTGCCTGCGCAATACGTTCCTGGGCAATTTCCTCGACAGTTGCGCGATATCGGTGCCGATGACGGCACGGGGCGAAGCGCCTGCCGGCATCATGATCATGCGCCTGCACGGCCAGGACACCGAACTGTTCAATGCTGCAGCCACGGTCGAAGCCATCCTGAAGAAGGCATTGTCATGAAAACTGAAACCATCAGGCTGATCGACCTGCGCACGGTGTGCATCAAGGCACTGAAGGCGGCAGGTTGTGATGACGCCAATGCCGATGCGATTTCCGGCACGGTATGTGCGGCGGAGCGAGATCACTGCCACAGCCACGGCATTTTGCGAATGCCGGGTTATCTCAAATCCATTGCCGGTGGCAAGGCCAACCCGACCGCCAGACCGACATGGGAAAAGACGGCACCGGGCGTTATTCGTGGCAACGGTGACAACGGCTTTGCGCCTCTGTCCCTGAACATGATGGCAGATGATGTCGGCGGCCTGGCGAAACAGCAGGGTGTTGCCTGTCTGGCGTTGACCAACATGCATCATTTTGCAGCACTGTGGCCCGAGATGGAGCTGATGACGCAGCAGGGTCTGGTGGCAATGACCATGACGTCTGCGTTCCCGATCGTGCCGCCGCCTGGCGGTGCCAAGCCGTTGTTCGGCACTAATCCGATTGCGTTCGGATGGCCGCGCGACAATGGCGAGGCGGTGATTTTCGACATGGCTACGGCCGCCAGGGCGCATGGTGAAATTCTCATGGCGGCGCGCGAGGGCAAGGAATTGCCGCCCGGGACGATCATCGACAAGAACGGCAATCCGTCGACCAATCCTGAAGATGTTCACGGTGGAGCAATCCTGGCCTTTGGCGGGGCCAAGGGCGCACTGGTGTCGATGATGGTGGAGTTGATGGCGGGCGCGCTGATGGGCGAGCCGTTCAGCTTTGAAACCGCAAAGAAGGTTGAACCAGATGGGCTTGCCAACCGCGGCGGGCAGTTGATCATTGCCATTGATCCGGCACGGTTCGGTGATGCGAGCGGATGGGCTTCCCATGCCGAAGCGTTGTTTTCCGAGATGATAAAACAGGACGGTGTGCGCATGCCCAGCGGGCGGCGCTATGAAGCGCGCCGCATGACCGAGGCCAGCGGTACTGTCGATGTGGCGTCCGATCTGCTTGGGCAGGTCAAGACTGCGGCAGGGTGATGCGGCTGATCGGTCATCCGGCAGGGGACGGATATCTTTCCATCTGTATCAGTTTCAGGTGAGTTGTTAGCAATCACGCAGGGCCGAAATTCTCGTCGAAGAATTGCAGCCAGTTGCCGCCCATGACCTTGGCGGTGTCCTCGTCCGACATGCCGATGGTCTTCAGGCCGGCGGCAATGTTGCCGAAGTCCCTGTTGCCGGTGAACCAGCCGGGCTGGGGCGGGAAGCCGGCATTGTCCTTTGAGCCTTCGCCATAGTCGATCTGTTTCGACCAGCGCCCGACCCGCATCCATTCCACGACACTGTCGGGCTGGTCCTGGCACAGGTCCGATCCGATGCCGAGGTGATCGATGCCGATCATGTCGGCTGTGCGGGCGACCATTTCGCAGAAACTTTCCACCGTGCAATCCGGGCCGCCTTTAAGATGATGCGGATACAGCGAAAAGCCCAGCATGCCGCCTGAAGCGGCCAGCGTCTTCAGCACTGTGTCCGACTTGTTGCGCAGGCCGTCGTGCCAGAAATTCGGATTGGCATGGGTGATGGCGATGGGGCGGGTGGAGTGATCAATGGCTTCCAGCGTGGAGCGCTCAGCCGAGTGTGACATGTCCACCACCAGTCCCACCCGGTTCATTTCATGCACCACCTGTTTTCCCATGCGGGTCAGGCCGGTGTCGTCGGTCTCGTAGGCACCGGTGGCGAGCAGTGACTGGTTGTTGTAGGTCAGCTGCATGAAGCGCACGCCAAGCGTATGCAGGATCTCCACCAGAGAGATATCATCCTCGATCGGGGAACAGTTCTGCAGCCCGAAGAAAATGGCTGTGCGTCCCTGCGCGCGCGCACTGCGCACATCGTCACCGGTGGTGCCCTTGACGATCAGGTCCGGGTATTGCTCGAACCAGCGGTTCCATTGTTCCAGATTGGCAACGGTTTCGCGAAAGTTCTCATGATAACAGATGGTGACATGCACCGCGTCCACGCCGCCGTCGCGCATCTGACGGAAAATCCTTTCCGAATAGTTGCAGTACTGCAATCCGTCTATCAGCACACGCCACCCCTCCAGGATCATTGCATTGAAGCTGCAAGCTGGCAGAAAACTGGTCGTTTGACCAGTATGCAAAATGCCGGAACTGAAGTGCATCACGGGTGCCTGGCCAGAATCGCCCGAAGCCTTCATTGTATCAACCAAGCGCCACGGCAATTCAGGCTGGCTCAGCATGTTAGTTCAGCGAAAACTTCGAAAAATACATTTATAACAATGGTTTAATTTTTTTCTTGCAATGAGAACAAAATGAGTACAATACTGAGGAACAAATCCGGAACAGACAGATTGTCTGGCGAGCAGCAACGCAATATGAAATAAGGAGCATGAGTGTCATGGGGCAAGCGAACCTCAAAGTTGTGGAAGGTGGTTCAATGGACAAGCAAAAGGCTCTGGAAGCTGCGTTGGGGCAGATCGAGCGGGCTTTTTGAAAAGGCTCCGTGATGAAGCTGGGGTCCAGTTCGGCCATCGAGGTGGAAGCCATTTCATCAGGCTCCATCGGCCTGGATATTGCGCTCGGTATCGGCGGCCTGCCGACAGGGCGCGTGATTGAAATTTACGGTCCGGAATCTTCCGGCAAGACGACGCTGGCGCTGCATGTTGTGGCCGAGTGTCAGAAACGCGGCGGCATTTGCGCCTTTGTCGATGCTGAGCATGCGCTTGACCCGATCTATGCCCGCAAGCTGGGTGTCGATGTGGACGAACTGCTGATTTCTCAGCCGGACACCGGTGAGCAGGGGCTGGAAATTGCCGATACGCTGGTGCGGTCCGGCGCTGTCGAGGTGCTGGTGATTGATTCCGTGGCGGCCCTGACGCCGCGCGCCGAACTTGAAGGCGACATGGGAGATTCCCTGCCGGGCCTGCAGGCCCGCCTGATGAGCCAGGCGCTGCGCAAACTGACCGGGTCGATCTCCAAGACCGGCTGCATGGTCATCTTCATCAACCAGATCCGCATGAAGATCGGTGTGATGTTCGGCAACCCCGAAACCACGACGGGTGGCAATGCGCTCAAATTCTATTCATCGGTTCGTCTCGATATCCGCCGCATTGGCGCGATCAAGGATCGGGACGAGGTGGTCGGCAACCAGACCCGCGTGAAGGTGGTGAAGAACAAGGTTGCACCGCCGTTCCGGCAGGTCGAATTCGACATCATGTATGGTGAGGGTATTTCCAAGGTCGGAGAATTGCTCGACCTCGGTGTCACCGCTGGTATTGTTGAAAAGTCCGGCTCCTGGTTCTCCTATAATGGCGAGCGGGTAGGCCAGGGTCGCGAGAATGCGAAAAAGTTCCTGCGCGAGAATACCGATATTGCCACGGCCATTGAAGCTGCGATCCGGGAGAACGCCGGGCTTATAGCGGAACGGATCACTGATCCTGAAAGCGTCAAGGCCGATGCGGATGGCGTCATCGAGGATGACCTGCCGCTGGCAGCCGGCGGCGAGGAAAAATAATTTCGAATGGTTGCGCGGCCCGACCCCTGCCGGGCTGTGTCAACCGCCGTGTGAGTTGAGTTGGAAATTCAAGCTCCCACCTGAAGATGTGGCCGGTGCCGGGATGTGCGTCCCCCCAACCCCTGACCCTTATCCGGGCCGGCTTCGCAGGATGACTGACGCCCCATCAGATCCTGCCGTCAAACGCCTTCCCGACCACCGGGAGGGCGTTTGTGTGTTTGAAGGGCTTGCCGTCAGAGGCTGAACAGGTCACGGATTTATGGACATCATCACCGGCGCGGGTATAAATGCGCCCTCGACACGTTCACCTATTTCAAAGCAGGCTTTCAATTCCATGTCAGGCGTCAACGAAATACGCTCCACCTTCCTCGATTACTTCGTGAAAAACGGTCACGAGCAAGTGGCGTCATCGTCGCTCGTGCCGCATAACGATCCGACATTGATGTTCGTCAATGCGGGCATGGTGCAGTTCAAGAACGTGTTTACCGGGCTCGAAAAACGGCCCTACAGCCGGGCCGTGACATCACAGAAATGCGTTCGCGCCGGCGGCAAGCACAATGACCTGGACAATGTCGGCTATACTGCACGCCACCATACCTTCTTTGAGATGCTCGGCAATTTTTCATTCGGGGATTACTTCAAGGAGCACGCAATTGAACTGGCGTGGAACCTGATCACCAAAGAGTACGGCCTGGATGCCAAACGTCTTCTCGTCACCGTCTATCACACGGATGATGAAGCGTTTGAACTGTGGAAGAAGATTGCCGGACTTTCTGATGACAAGATCATTCGCATTCCGACCCACGACAATTTCTGGGCCATGGGTGATACCGGACCGTGCGGGCCGTGTTCTGAAATTTTCTACGATCACGGCGATCATATTCCCGGCGGGCCTCCCGGATCACCGGATGAGGACGGTGACCGGTTCATCGAAATCTGGAACCTGGTGTTCATGCAGTACGAACAGGTCACTGTCGAGGACCGCCAGGATCTGCCACGGCCATCGATTGACACCGGTATGGGACTGGAACGTATCTCCGCGCTGCTGCAGGGAAGTCATGATAATTATGAGACCGATCTGTTCCGATCGCTGATTGCCTCGATTGAGGAGCAGACCGGCGTGGAGGCCACAGGCTCCCACAAGGCGTCGAACCGGGTGATTGCGGATCACCTGCGTGCGACGTCGTTTCTGATTGCCGACGGCGTGCTGCCGTCCAATGAAGGACGCGGGTATGTGTTGCGGCGCATCATGCGCCGCGCCATGCGCCATGCCGAACTGCTGGGTGTCACAGAACCATTGATGTGGAAACTGGTGCCGGCGCTGCAACGGGAAATGGCGCAGGCGTTCCCGGAACTGTCGCGGGCTGGAGATCTGATCACGGAGACCCTGCGGCTGGAGGAAACCCGTTTCCGCAAGACGCTTGAGCGCGGGCTGAAGATGCTTGATGACGAGTCAGCCGACCTGTCTGCAGGTGACCGGTTTTCCGGCGACGTCGCCTTCAAACTCTATGACACTTACGGGTTTCCGCTGGACCTGACTGAAGACGCCCTGCGGGTACGGCAGATTTCCGTCGATACCGATGCCTTCAACACGGCGATGGACAAGCAGAAGGCCGATGCGCGCAAGGCATGGGCAGGGTCAGGTGACACCAATACCGACGCGGTCTGGTTTGACGTGCGTGACGAGACCGGGGCGACAGATTTTCTCGGCTATGAGACCGAGGCCGCAGAGGGTGTTATCTCCGCTATTGTTACAAGCGACGGCAAGATGCTGCAGAAGGCGGCAAAGGGCGACAAGGTTTCCATCATCGTCAATCAGACCCCGTTCTATGGGGAGAGCGGGGGGCAGACAGGTGACAAGGGTGTCATGACCACATCTGGTGGTGCCCGGTTGAAAATTGTCGACACGCAAAAGCGGCTGGGCGACCTGTTTGTCCATATCGCGGAGGTCGATAAGGGTGACATCGCCGTGGGCGACGCGGTTGAGATGCAGGTCGACCATGACAGGCGGTCGGGTAACCGTATTCACCACTCAGCCACGCACCTGGTGCACGAAGCTTTACGCCAGGTTCTCGGAAATCATGTTGTCCAGAAGGGGTCGCTGGTGGAGCCGGGCCGTTTCCGCTTCGATTATGCCCATCCGAAACCGCTGTCGGACAATGAACTTGAGCAGGTTGAGCTGATTGCAAACCAGGTGGTGATGCAGAACGATGAAGTGTCGACCCGGTTGATGAGCGTTGACGAGGCAATAGAGCAGGGCGCCATGGCGCTGTTTGGTGAAAAATACGGCGACGAGGTTCGCGTTGTGTCAATGGGCGTACAGCCCGGTGCCGGCAACAAGCAGGTCTACTCGATGGAGCTTTGCGGCGGCACCCATGTGAGGCGCACCGGTGATATTGGTCTTGTGAGAGTGGTATCGGAAGCCGCGTCGGCCGCCGGTGTGCGCCGTATTGAGGCGCTGGCCGGCGAGGCGGCACGGCAGTATCTGGAAACCCGTGACAGGCAGGTATCGCGCATAGCCGGGTTGTTGAAGGCAGCACCTGACGATGTTGAAACACGGGTTGCCGCGCTGGTCGAGGAACGCAAGAATCTAGAACGTGAACTGGCGGACGCAAAAAAGAAACTTGCCATGGGCGGCGGAGGCACATCCGACGGCAGCGCCATTGAGGATATCGGCGATGTCAAACTCCTGGCCCGGGTGCTGGATGGCCTGAACCCGAAAGACCTGCGCGGAGCGATTGATGATGGCAAGGCGCAGATCGGGTCCGGCATCGTGGCGTTGATCGCCGTCAATGACGGCAAGGCCGCCGTTGGGGTGGGTGTAACCGATGACCTGAAAGACAAGCTGAGCGCGGTTGATCTGGTCAAGGCCGGTGTCGAGGCCGTCGGCGGCAAGGGTGGCGGCGGCCGCCCGGACATGGCCCAGGGCGGTGGACCTGACGCGGGTAAGGCCAATGCCGCGCTTGACGCCATTCGCGCGGCGCTGGCCGGGTGACCGGGACCAGACCCCGTAGAATCAAACCGTACTGCGCGACTGCACAGATCTCAGAGCGGGCATTTGCGTGTATTCGTTAGTTGTTCGCTCTGAACTAGCAGCGATCATTCTGGTTACTAGGCAGTCATCAACTTTGAGTGCTTTGTTGGATCTTTTGAATCCGTCACGTACCATCTGATTGTCAGTTAAGCAGAGTTGCTTTCGCGGTAGAGCAAAAGCTCATTGAATGCCTTCCTGGGAAATTCGGTGCGGTCTTTTTGGTAGGAATTTTCTTCACAAAGAGCCTGAACTTTTTCGAGTTGGTGCGTTATTAGTCCAATGAGTTGGGATGACTTAATCACAACTTTGATCACTGGTTCAGTGTCTCGAGGTGCTGATTCCCAAGAAGCAACCTCGAACACTGAAAGCTCAACGAGATGTGTTTGGTTTTTGTCAACCGCAACATTGATCAGCGTTGCGCCTGGTTCATCAAACAATCTTATCCAGTAATCCTGCCTGTCAATTAGCGCCCTGCACAAATCAATAAAATCATCTAGCGGATCTGAGAAAATGTGGGTAATCCGAAACTTATGAACCTTGCGCTGTACAATTAGGTAGAGGTCGCTCCACCCATGCTTTCCAAGTGAATACAACAGTTCGATCTCATCAATGTGTTGGCTGGGTGTTTTGGTCATTCGAGCTAAATAGCAATTATTCTGAACCATCGAAAGAGTCCGATACGAGAGGTTAAACGATAGCAATTCGGTTCATATTGATATTTCTGTTATAGAATGGCCAAGGTCCGTTCTAGGTCGCGGGTGGTGCACATTCTCCGCTCAACTGAAATTTCCAAAATTTCCGTCTGAAGCTCTCGGATGCGACCAAATGGTAGATTTCATGTCGCAGACGAGCTTGACTGGCAAGGCTGGGCAATGCCAGTAACGAAAATAGATTGCTGAACCGGAGTGAACGCGATTGGCCCTTATTTCCCCATCCCGCAGACTGCGGCGCACGCCTTTTTCTGACGGTGTCGAAGCGGCAGGCGTCAAGGCCTATACCGTCTACAATCACATGCTTCTGGCGACCGTGTTCCGCTCGGTTCAGGAAGATTACCGGCACCTCAAGGAGGCGGTTCAGGTCTGGGACGTCGCCTGCGAGCGTCAGGTGGAAATACGAGGTCCCGATGCAGGCCGCCTGGTGCAGCTTCTCACCCCTCGCGATCTGCGGTCCATGCAGCCGGGACAGTGCTACTACATACCCATCGTCGACGAAACCGGCGGCATGCTGAATGATCCCGTTGCCGTCAAGCTGACGGAAGACCGGTGGTGGATATCCATTGCCGACAGCGACCTTTTGTACTGGATCAAGGGATTGGCCTATGGCTACCGGCTTGACGTGCTGATCGATGAGCCCGATGTGTCGCCGCTGGCAGTTCAGGGACCGCGCGCCGATGACCTGATGGCTGCGGTGTTCGGTGAGCAGGTGCGCCAGATCCGGTTCTTCCGCTTCGTGCCGTTGAGTTTCCAGGGCCGTGATCTGGTGGTTGCACGGTCGGGTTATTCCAAGCAGGGCGGCTTCGAGATCTACGTTGAGGGAGCAGACATCGGCATGCCGCTGTGGAATGTGCTGATGGAGGCAGGCAAGAGCATGGACGTTCATGCAGGTTGCCCCAATGCAATCGAACGCATTGAGGCCGGACTGCTGTCTTACGGCAACGACATGACCGACGACAACACGCCACATGAATGCGGGCTGGGACGGTTTTGCAACACCCATACCGCTATCGGCTGCATCGGACGTGATGCGCTCCTGCGGGTTGCCGCAGAAGGGCCGGTGAAACAGATCCGCGCCATTTCCATCGCCGGTGACCCCGTGCCAGTGTGTGACAGGTACTGGCCGCTACTGGCCGATGGCAAGGTTGTGGGCCGGGTGTCTTCGGCGGCGTGGTCGCCTGATTTCGAGACAAATGTCGGCGTAGGAATGGTGCGTATGACGCACTGGGATGAAGGCAACGTGCTGGTTGTGGAAACACCGGATGGTTCACGCCAGGCCACGGTTCGGGAGAAGTTCTGGATTTAGGGTGTCTTACAGATGTGCGGCAAGCTGGGGCCGCCGCTACTGTTGATCCAGCCACGTTCGATTGGTGGATTTCGAAACAACCATGGTCCATCGCGCTAATTTGACAGAAGCGGTCTGCGCCAGGGCGGCATCCATCAGTTGGAAATTTGACCGTTCGCTGTCTTGGAGCAGGGCGACGATCGTTCCGTTGCGGCGATAGCGGAGACAGTCGCAGATCATGCCGGCGCGTGTGAACAGCGCGACCAGCTCTGACAGTGCCGTCAGCTCCTCTCCTTCGAACTCGACCTCGAAAGACAAGGTTCCATGGGGAAACGATGCGCGCGCCTCATCGATGCGCTCTATGGGGATGCAGGACCTGGCGGACAGATTGCTGGTATGAATGTTCATCGCGTTTCCTTCGCCTCGCGGGGCATATTGAAGATGAAGAAAACCGGATGTTCTCTTCGCTTTAGCTGCATTTGTTCTGCGCCCGCAAGCTGATGCTCAAATCGGCGCTTATTGCTGTTTATTGGATACATCCTTTCCGCAATGGAGTCCAGCGGACCGCTCAGCCGGTTTGCTGAACTCCGGGTGTCCACTCCCCGGTGTCGTGATCCGGGTGCTGGTGGTTGACCAGCCTTGCCAGTTTCTGCGGCGTTCGATCGTCTGCGGTGGAATGGCCGGGCAGGGAGGTGATCTTGTCGAACCAGGCCCGCTTGCTCTCATTTCCGACTTCGTCAGCCGGCGGTGCAATGTCGGGCGTGTCCAGGGATCCCACGGTGACCTCGTAATTCGCGTCGCCGGCTTCATGCATGTAGAGCGGGGTGCCGCACTGTTCGCAAAAGCCGCGCACCGTGACCGGGGTTGATGCAAACTCGGCAGCTTTTCCGCGTGTCCATTCCAGCCGGTCAATGGGCGTTGTGAGCAACACCATGCCGAAATTGCCGCCGGCTTTCTGGCACATGCGGCAGTGGCAGATGCCGGAGTGCCCCAGAGGTCCGGTTATCCGGTAGCGCATCGCGCCGCACTGACAGCCGCCTGAATGGGCTTCGTCTGTCACGGGCGTTGCCATACCACCGGAAACCAGTCTTCCGGCAGCACATCACCCATGTTGAGCTTCAGGCCCATTTCATCAAATGGCGGCGACACAGCGTGGGAGCGTGCGACGTAACGGCAATCTTCACCGAAGAAGCGAAAGCTCACGGCCCGCCGGCGGGTGCCTGAGGTGTTGGGCGGCGCGTTGTGCAGGGTGTGATAGTCGAAGGCGACAGCATCACCCGGTTCCAGGTCCCAGGCGCGCAATTCCGCTGCCTGTTCGGTTTCGTCAATGTCAGGGAAGGGATGATACACAGACGTATCGCCTTCAAGCGGTTCCAGTGTCTTGAAGCGGCGCGGGACATACGTTACCGACCCCTTGTGGCTGCCGGCGATGAAATGCGGGCACACGGCTTTGGATACCGGATCGAGCGGCACCCAGATGGAGACTGTCTTGGCGCCGTCCAGGCAGTAATACGGCAGATCCTGATGCCATGGTGTCGGGTCGGCGGTCCCGGGCTCCTTGACCAGCACATGTTCATGAAACAGCTGGGTGCGTGATGCATCCATCAGCTCGCCTGCAATGGCACCAAGCGGGCCCTGGTCACATACATCCTTGTAGGTTGAAATACGCTGCCAGTTTACATAGTCGCCAAAATAGGCGCCGGGCTTGCCTTCTTCTGTGTGATTTTTTCCGTAAGGTCCGGGAGTTAGCATGTTTTCTTCAATGGCTGTCTCAAGTTGGCTGCGCCATTGGGAATCTATAATATTGCGCAATACGCACACGCCATCCCTGCTGAAGTCGTCTCGGGTCTGGGCTGAAATGGTGTTCATGCTGGCCTCCGGTTCATCGTCTCGAAACTGCAGCATGCCTCAAGCCCGCGTTGACGGCAATCTGCCAATCAATAGCCGCGCAGGCTACCTGGTCCGGCGTACAATGCAGACCACCGAACGTGCCCGCAATGAAGTGCAGATTTTGCCGGCCTGTTTTCGGGTCGCAGCGCCGATACGCGCGGAATAGCGCCGCCTGGCGCCCATGCTCAGATTTCTGACCGGCACGATCATCGGTGGTTTTTCCCGCAGTTCAGCCGGAAACTTACCTTTGATGCGATTGAAAGTGCGAACCGCCGTATTTCGGGAAAAGCTCTCGGAGATCAACACGCCCCAGGGCTGGCGCGCCGCAGATCTGACAGCCAGCCGGATGCGCCCGGGCTTTCTGACAAGGCTCGGGCAGGCCCCGAAAAACGACTTCTTGCCGGCAATCGGCGGAATCACGTGGCGGGCATCCGGCTTGCGCCATTCCTCCGCGGCGCGTCCCGTTATGGAAAAGACGTAGTTTTCGGTCTCAAGCGGAATTCTGCCGCCAGCGATAAAGCGGGAAGCAGCGCCTTCGCCGGCATTGTAGGCGACGGCGGCCAGTCCCAGGTTTCCAAAGCGGACTTTCAGATGGGCGAGGAAGTCAATCGATGCCGTCAGCGCTGCTGCCGGGTCGTAGGGGTCTTTCAGGCCACGTCGCTTCGCCGTACCGGGGATGAACTGGGCGATGCCCTCAGCACCAGCCGGGGATACTGCATTGGGAGAAAACCTGCTTTCCGCGTTGATCAGACGGGCGATGAAATGTGGGTTGATGCCGCGCCACCCGGACCGGTTTTCGATCAACCTGCAGACATCGCGGGCAAATGTTGCCTCCGCAATGGCCAGCGGTGCCACTACCGGTTTTATCCCGGTGTTGACGGGTCGCGCATCAGTCCGTGTCGGGTGTGCCGTTACCCATGCCGACAGCGCAAGATAAAGCAAAATCATCTCAAAACGGCAGTGCAACAAAGTAAACTTCACCTGATCATCATGTCCATGGCGCTGCAGCGCTGAAGGCGATTGTACAAGATGAGCGGGATTTCAAGAAACTAGTTCGTGAACTTCACCGCCACACCCTTGGCTTCAAACCATCCCGGATCAAACAGCGGTATCTCGCCCGGTATTCTGTTTGACTCAAAGTTGATGACCGCGTCGGCACCCAGTTGTGAGCCGGCATGCGACATCCACACTGCGCCTGAAATGTGATCATAATAGTTTGGTCCGGCGATTTGCCGGCGTTTTTCATATACCGGTTTGATCACTGTATACTGACGTGAAATGTCGCCTCTGTAGACGGGCGTGCCCTTGTTTCCCAGGCCGCCTGCATGCACCACATTGCCGATCGCAAGCTGTTCCTTGGTGGCGCATGATGAGACGAGCAATGCCGCCACAATGACCAAAGTGCGTGTGATCATTTCAGAGCCCCCGATTGATAATTCCTGATACGGATCAAATTTCACAATGACCGGGAGTTGACCTTGTGGCAATAAAAAAATGCCGGGCCATGTGACCCGGCATTCAGCATGTTTCAATCGTGGTGTGAGCCGGTCAGCCCATGGCCTTCTGCAGGTTGCGGTCAACGGCATCAAGGAAGCCTTGCGTGGAAAGCCATTTCTGGTCAGGGCCAATGAGAACAGCCAGATCCTTGGTCATCTCGCCGCCTTCAACCGTGTCAATGCATACCTTTTCCAGCGTATCGGCGAATGTCGCCAGGGCGGCATTGTCGTCCAGCTTGGCGCGATGGGCCAGGCCGCGGGTCCAGGCGAAAATCGAGGCGATGGAATTGGTCGAGGTTTCCTTGCCCTCCTGATGCAGGCGGTAATGCCGCGTCACGGTACCGTGGGCAGCTTCTGCTTCCACGGTGTCGCCATCCGGGGTCATCAGCACAGATGTCATCAGGCCCAGCGATCCGAAGCCTTGCGCAACGGTGTCCGATTGAACATCGCCGTCATAGTTCTTGCAGGCCCATACATACCCGCCGGACCACTTCATGGCAGACGCAACCATGTCGTCAATCAGGCGATGTTCGTAAGTGAGGCCGGCTTCTGCAAACTTGTCGGCGAACTCAGCGTCGAAGATGTCCTGGAAGATGTCCTTGAAGCGGCCGTCATAGGCTTTCATGATCGTGTTCTTGGTGCTGAGATACACAGGATATCCGAGCGTCAGGCCATAATTCATAGAGGCGCGCGCGAAGTCGCGGATGCTATCATCCAGATTGTACATGGCCATGGCCACGCCTGAGCCGGGCGCCTGGAAAACTTCGCGTTCGATCACTTCGCCATCGTCGCCTTCAAACTTGATGGTCAGCTTGCCTGCGGTCGGGAACCTGAAGTCGGTTGCGCGGTACTGGTCGCCGAAGGCATGGCGGCCAACCACGATCGGCTGGGTCCAGCCCGGCACCAGCCGGGGTACGTTCTGACAGATAATCGGTGCGCGAAAGATCACGCCGCCGAGAATGTTGCGGATGGTGCCGTTCGGCGAGCGCCACATCTGTTTCAGGCCAAATTCCTCGACCCGCTGCTCATCGGGCGTGATGGTCGCGCACTTGACGCCGACGCCGTATTTCTTGATGGCTTCAGCGGCATCAATGGTGACCTGATCATCTGTCTCGTCGCGGTACTCGATGCCCAGATCATAGTACTTCAGGTCAATGTCGAGGTAGGGATGGATCAGCTTGTCCTTGATGAACTGCCATATGATGCGTGTCATCTCATCGCCGTCTAGTTCAACAACGGGATTGGCAACCTTGATCTTGGACATGGAAAATTAGCCTCGCTTTGTAGGGGGTTGGTGCAGCGCACAAAAGAACGTTGTGCGCGTCATAGCAAAGCATGCGGCCAAGAGCAAATATGACCATGGGCTAACAGGTAATGTGTTGTGTCAGGGGGCAGGCGTGGCGGTTGAGATTAGTCTTCGGTGATAAACTGGATGCCGAGTTCCTGCTCGTCCCGCCAGCAGACCTGTGCCTTCTTCGA
This sequence comes from uncultured Anderseniella sp., assembly GCA_938039915.1. Lineage (GTDB taxonomy): Bacteria > Pseudomonadota > Alphaproteobacteria > Rhizobiales > Aestuariivirgaceae > Anderseniella. The sequence continues at coordinate 5,153 of CALHUA010000090.1, read as the reverse complement.
TGTGTCTTCCGGCAATATGGTCAGATCGAAACAGGACGGCACGGTAACATCGGCGCCAAGGTACAGTTTGGCACCGGCCTGTGTGAGATCCCTGATTTCGCACTCCACATCGCCTTCCTGGCCCGCATAAACAATCAAGCCTTTCTGGTTGACTTCCTGTCGCTGCTCGCTGCGGTCATCATCGTTGTCATCGACAATTGCGGTTTGTGCTGCGGCATCAGGTATCTCGTCCTTGATCGCCGGAATATGAGGTTGTTCGGCAGGCGCGTCAGCGCGCTGGGACACGTGGGCTTTGTGCTCCGCGCCCTGCGGCGCGGTGCCGCGAGCAGATGCGTTCAATGCCTTCACCCGATCAAGCTGGTGAAGCATACGCTGATGAAGGTCAGTTGCCGTCATTTCAGTAAGCCAGTCCCAAATAGGCAGTTCTTGTGGTTATTATCTCTCATGATTGGTGAAAGCCGGGTAAATGCAGGTCAGACGGTCTTGCTCGCGGTAAGGTTTCATTGAGACTTGTATTTTTCAAGGTCTGGTGTATCGCATAGCGCACAATGAAAACCGTACAGGCAGACAGTTCAGGCAAGCCGGCCGTGATCCTGGTGAACCCGCAATTGGGCGAGAACATCGGCACGGCGGCGCGGGCCATGGCCAATTTTGCGCTCGAGGAACTGCATATCGTTGAGCCGCGCGACGGATGGCCCAACGAGCGTGCGCTCAGCGCGTCGTCCGGGGCGGTCCGGCTCATTGAACAGGCCAGGCTGCATGACACCTGCAAACAGGCGCTGGAACCGTTCAACAGGGTCTATGCCACCACGGCGCGTCCGCGCGGCATGACCATGCAGGTCATGACACCGCAGGAAGCCGCTGCCGACATGCATACCCGTATCGGCAGGGGCGAGCGCGTGGCGATCATGTTCGGCCGCGAGCGCTGGGGCCTCAATAACGACGAGGTATCGCTGGCAGATGTGGTCATCACGGCGCCAGTCGATCCGGAGTTTGCGTCCATCAACATCGCGCAGGCTGTCCTGCTGGTCGGATATGAATGGTACAAACCCATTGCAGCCACGCTTGGCATGGGCACGGGTGAACTGCCGGCCATGACCGGGTCGGGACTTAAAATACGCGGTGATGAGGGACTGGCCAGCAAACAGGATCTGCATGGCTTCCTTGATCACCTGGAATCAGAACTAGAGACCGCCGGGTTCTTCAAGTCGCCTGCCATGCGCCCCGGCATGATGCGCAACTTGCGCAACATGTTCCAGCGCATCGAACTGACCTTGCAGGAAATCAGGACGCTTCGAGGTGTTGTTTCATCCCTGACCAGAACCCATCTGCGCCTGCGCAAGACCGACAAGGAGGCCGGTGAGTGAGCAATCGGCATGCGCGCATCCTGGTCTTTGACAGCGGCACCGGTGGCCTGAGCGTGTCGCACGCGCTGCGCGCGCAACTGCCCGACGCGAATATTGTCTATGCGGCAGACACTGCCGCCTTTCCGTATGGCAAATGGGCTGAAGTTCTGCTGGTGCGACGGATTTTGCGCGTCATGCGGGATTTGCTCGACCTGGTGAAGCCCGATTGCGTGGTAATTGGCTGCAACACGGCGAGCACCCTGGCGCTGGATGTGTTGAGGGAGGAGTTTCAGGTGCCGTTTGTGGGCACCGTTCCCGCCATCAAACCGGCTGCGGCGCAGACAAAAACCGGTGTTATCGGCGTACTGGCGACACCTGGAACGGCCAGGCGTGAATATACCAAAACCCTGATTCATACCTACGCGTTTCATTGCAAGGTGATGCTGCACGGAGCGCCGCGGCTGGCGGAAATTGCCGAGAAGAAACTGGCGGGCGGGGAGGTGGACCGGGCAGCTCTTCTGGCGGAGATCAGCCCAGTGTTTCGCAAGAAGGGCGGCGCGCGTGCCGATGTTGTGGTGCTTGGGTGCACACATTATCCGCTGCTGCTGGAAGAGATGAAGGAGGTCGCACCATGGCCGGTTGCGTGGATTGATCCGGCTCCGGCCATTGCGCGGCGCACTGCATCGATCCTCACAGACAGCGACAAATCCGATGCCCGGACGATCAGTATCGAATGCAACACGGTCATACTGACATCACAACCGGTGGACGGTGATCACATACCAGCCGGTTTCGCCAGTGCCGGTTTTGACAAACTGCAGATTGCCGACATTCCCCTTTGACTGTCAAAAAGGATGAATTCAGATGAGCCGAATCGACACCATTGAACAGCTGGAAAGCATTTATGGCGAGCCTGCCCAGGCATCACTGGTCAAGGTTACCGATTACATCACCCCGCATTATGCCGCCTTTATTGAAGCCTCGCCGTTTGTGGCCCTGGCAACGGCGGGGCCTGAGGGCCTCGACTGTTCGCCGCGTGGGGATCTCGCCGGATTTGTGCGCATGCATGATGTGCGCACGCTCATGATGCCGGACCGGCGCGGCAACAACCGGGTCGACAGCCTGCGCAATATCGTAGCCGATCCGCGCGTCGGCCTGCTGTTCATGGTGCCAGGCTCCGGAAGTACATTACGCGTCAACGGCCGGGCGCACCTGAGCATTGACGCAGAGCTGCTGGCCTCGTTTGCGGTTGAAGGCAAGGCACCGCGCTCGGTTATCGTGCTTGAGACACAGGCGGTGTATTTTCAGTGCGCGCGGGCCATTGTGCGATCGAAGCTGTGGAGCGCCGAGGCACAGGTTGACCCGAAATCCCTGCCGACACCGGGTGAGGTACTGGCAGCCCTGACCAATGGCGAAGTTGGCGGTAAGCCCTACGATGATGCCTGGTGGGACAGGGCGCAGAAAACCCTGTGGTGATCTGGCATCAATCGGGCGTTTGACACAGTGCGAGTTCCGGCGTAAAAGCCACCTCGTTCTGTCCTGTTAAGGCCAGTGCATTGCTTGTTCGTGACCGTTTCGCCTTTCCCGACTTTTAAAAACGCGGGAACACTTTGAGGAGGAACAGTCTGTCGGACCGGGAGACCGGTGAGAAGGAGAACAGGCTTCATAACCGAGAAGCGGTCAGCGGAATTTTATCCGGTACTGGCCGCTGTTTTTATTTTTGATCTGGAGTTCATTGAAGAATGTCTAATCGCGTAAGCTCAAAGTACAAACTCGACCGCCGCATGGGCGAAAACATCTGGGGCCGTCCGAAGTCCCCGGTCAACCGCCGCGAATACGGCCCCGGCCAGCACGGCCAGCGCCGCAAGGGCAAACTCAGCGACTTTGGCACGCAGTTGCGGGCCAAGCAGAAGCTGAAAGGCTATTACGGCTCGATCTCCGAAAAACAATTCCTGGCAACCTACAAGGAAGCCTCGCGGATCAAGGGCAACACCGCGGAAAACCTGATCGGCCTGCTCGAGCGCCGCCTGGATGCGGTCGTTTACCGCGCGAAACTGGTGCCAACGGTTTTCGCGGCGCGCCAGTTCGTCAATCACGGCCACGTGCTGGTGAACGGCAAACGGGTCAACATCCCGAGTTACAAGGTCCAGATCGACGATGTCATCGAGGTTCGCCAGAAGTCCCGCGAAATGGGGCTGGTGCTGGAAGCCATCCAGAGCCCTGAGCGCGATGTGCCGGACTATATCGATGCCGACCACAAGAAACTGACCGCCAAACTGGTGCGCATCCCGCTGCTGGCCGACGTGCCGTATCCGGTGATGATGGAGCCGAACCTGGTCATCGAATTCTACTCAAGCTGATCGACGCAATTCAGCTTTATCGAGATCCGGCCCGGCAGCTTATCCTGCCGGGCCTTTTTTGTTTCAGGAGTAACACAACATGAAGCTTTACATCGGTAACCAGAAATATTCCTCCTGGTCGTTCAGGCCGTGGATCGCGCTGAAGGTCAAGGATATCGCGTTCGAACAGGTGCTGCGCCGGTTTGACGATCATCCTGAACGGATTGATTTCAAAACCTTTTCACCGACCGGCAAGGTTCCGATGCTGGACAATGACGGGGTGAAGGTCTGGGAATCGCTGGCGATCCTGGAATACTTGGCGGACCTGTATCCGCAAAAAGGCTTCTGGCCCGAAGACATCGCCCGGCGTGCTCATGCCAGGGCCATTTCGGCGGAAATGCTGGGCGGGTTCAACTCGCTGCGCTCCGAATGCCCGATGAACATGGCCCGCAAGCACGGCGCCCTTGATGTGTCTGATGGCGTACGTGGTGACATTGCCCGCATCGAGCAGATCTGGAGTGAATGTCTGGAAGAGTCCGGCGGACCGTTCCTGTTCGGGGAGTTCTGCAATGCTGATGCCATGTATGCACCGGTGGTCAACCGGCTGGAGATCTATAAATTGTCAGATCACAGCGCGGTCAAAGCCTACTCAGCGGCGATGAAGGCGTTGCCTGCGTGGCAGGAATGGGAAACCGCCGGTCAGGCAGAGCCATGGATCTACCCGGAGGATGAGGCCTGAACCCGACCCTCTAAGCTTCGTGCCGGTTGCGGAACAGTTCCCAGGCGAACTTGGCCCGCACGCCCACGTCCAGAAACGGCCGTGGCGGGACCTTTGACGGGCTGCCCAGGCTTTCCATGTCGGCAATCATCGGGTTGTCCACACCACACGCCATGTCCGCGGCCAGGATGCCGGAGATTGTTCCCTTGGTCACGCCAACCGCATTTTGACAGGTTGCCGCCCAGACATTTCCGGCCACCTTGCCAAATCCGGGCGCGCCGTTTTCCGACAGGCAGATAAATCCGGTCCAGGTGTGCTCCATTGTAACGTCCGGCAACATCGGGAAGCGTTCGTCGAACAGTTTCTTGTGGTTCCTGGCGATGGTTTCGCGTGCCGCATCTGCAAATCGAACAGATGGCTGGAAGTGTATGTTCTGTCGTACTAATATGCGCTTGTCGGGCGTGTAGCGCATGGTAATGCCGGCAAACGCATTGGCAGGCGTCAGGCCCCAGTCCTGATCGACGCCATAGGCTGCCTGTTCCGCTTCATTCAATGGCCGGGTCAGGCTGGCGTGGGCTGCAAACCGCAACAGGCGGCCACGATAAAAACCGAACTGGTCGGCCAGACCATTTACGCAGATGATCAGTTTGGGGGCGAATACGCTGCCCGACGGTGTCTGCGCGGTGACCCCATTGGTGTAATCGATGTCCACTACGGGTGAATGTTCATACAGTTCCACATTGCCCGGCA
>CALHUA010000089.1 GCA_938039915.1 uncultured Anderseniella sp. | reverse complement strand
GGCAAGACGGAGGTTTATTTCGAGGCAATGGCGGCAGCCCTGGCACAGGGCAGGCAGGTATTGCTGCTGCTGCCGGAAATCGCGCTGACCGGACCGTTCCTGCGCCGCGTTGAGGAACGTTTCGGAATACCGCCGGCGGAGTGGCACTCCGCGGTGCGTCCCAGAGAGCGCGAGCGGGTCTGGCGCGGCGTTGCAAGCGGTGAGGCGCGCATTGTGGTCGGCGCGCGCTCGGCGCTGTTTCTGCCATGGCAGCGGCCCGGCCTGATCGTGGTGGACGAAGAACACGAACCCGCCTTCAAGCAGTCCGAAGGCGTCAACTATCACGCCCGTGACATGGCTGTGCTGTATGGCTCGCTGGGCGGATTTCCGGTGATCCTGGCGTCGGCAACGCCGTCCCTGGAATCACTGTGGAATGCAGGCAAGGGACGCTATGGCCATGTCCGGCTTGAGGCGCGCTACGGCAAGGCGCAATTGCCGGATGTCAACCTGCTCGACATGCGCGCTGAAAAAATGCCGTCCGGTGAATGGATGGCGCCGGCCCTGACGCAAGCCGTGGCAGAAACGCTGGGCAAGGGCGATCAGGCCCTGTTGTTTCTGAACCGGCGCGGCTATGCGCCGTTGACCCTGTGCAGGACGTGCGGGTTCCGGCTGGCCTGTCCGCACTGTGCAAGCTGGCTGGTGGAACACAGGTTCCGGGGCAGGCTGGCCTGTCATCATTGCGGGCATGAGGAACCGGTGCCGGACGAATGTCCGTCATGCGGCAATGAAAAGACGCTGGTGCCGTGCGGGCCGGGTGTCGAGAGGTTGGCGGAAGAGGCGGTTCAGCGGTTTCCCGATGCGAAGATTGCGATCCTGTCGTCTGACCTGTCGCGCGGTGCGCTGCTGCGCGATACCCTGCGCGACATCGCGCGCGGTGACTATAACCTCATTATCGGCACTCAGCTTGTGGCCAAGGGGCATCACTTCCCGCACTTGACGCTGGCAGGCGTGATCGATGCCGACCTGGCGCTGGAGACCACCGACCCGCGCGCCGGTGAACGAACCTGGCAGATGCTGGCCCAGGTGTCCGGGCGGGCAGGGCGCGGCGACAAGACCGGCCGTGCCCTGGTGCAGACCTACATGCCGGACCACCCCCTGATGCAGGCACTGGCAGCCGGTGACCGTGACGGGTTCCTGGCCCATGAGAGCGACATCAGGGAGCGCGCCATGCTGCCGCCGTTCGGGCGGATGGCAGGCATCATCATATCAGGCAGCGACCGGGACGAAACCGGCCGGTTCGCCCAAAGCCTGCTGCGGGCAATACCGGATGCCAAGGACGTGCAGGTGCTCGGACCCGCACCTGCGCCCTTGTCCATGGTACGCGGACGGCACCGGTTTCGATACCTGGTGATGTGCGCGCGCGATGTGGACATCCAGGCCTACCTCCGGCAATGGCTGGGCGGGATCAAACCCAGGGGTTCGCTTCGACTGGCCATCGATGTCGACCCGTACAGTTTTCTCTGAAACTGAATCTGCTACAGCAATACCGGTCCGAAACCGCCGGTGTAGCCGAGGCCGGGAGGCGATGACCTGAACCGGTCCTGGCGGTACTTGTCGGAATTGCTGCGCTTGACCTCGACCTTGTCGGCGTAGTCCATGGCTGCGTCGGGCAGCTTCTTGGCGTAGATTCCGGCATTGTAATAGGCGACCGATCCGCGGTTCAGGGCCTTGCGCAGATAGCGCAGACCGTAGTGCAGGTTGGTATCGGGATCATACAGATCGCTGCACGTCCCCTTGTATCCGATGCCGCGCGCGGTCTGGCACTTGAGCTGCATCAGGCCAATCTCGCCGGCAGCACCGGTCACGTTGGGACGAAAGCTGGATTCCTGGAGGACAACCGCAAGGGCGGTGTCAATCGGCACATCGGCTCCTTCAGCATGAACGTGTATTTTTGCAAGGATCACCTGGCGGGGCCGTTTTATCTTGGCCCGTTTGATGCCGGCGGCGGCCTTGGACGCCTTGCCGGCTGGGTTTTTGGTGATCTTGTTATAGAGTTGAGCCGCTGCTGTCCCGTGTGCAGCAGACAAACCGGTATCTGCAGCCGCCCCGTGTGGATGGGCTGCTGCGGTGAGTGGCAAGCAAACTGATGCCGCCAGCGCGATTGCGCTGAACAATTTCATTGATGTCATGTGAAGTGTACTCCGGTAATTTTTGCCGTCTCAGGGTGCTCAATGGCAACCGTGATTACGCATGCCAGCGATTGGCAGGCAGAATTTTCCCTTGTTTATCAATAGTTACAATCACCTGGATACGCCGCCCGTGTGATTGTCTCTAGCCGTCTGGCGCAAGCAATAGTGAAATGCCTGGGCTTTATTTGGAACCTGTATGGACAGTTTCAAGGCAACAATGTGTCTCCGATTGCGGCAATCCGCCGCCATGTCACAGTTGCGCCACGCATATGCCTGTGCTAGATCGAGCGCGCAACTGGGAAAGCACGGCTTGCCGGGGTAAAACCGGTTGCGGGGAATTACCAAAACAAGTCAGGTATTTGTACCGTTCTCGGTGATGCCTGAAGTCCGCAAAACCGCCAAAGTGAGTACACCTCCACGTGACGGCTCAAGAACAAAAAGCAACAGGCATGCCGGGGCGTTACGCCACTGCTCTGTTTGAATTGGCACAGGAATCCAATTCGGTCAGCCAGGTTTCGGCTGATCTGGATGCTTTCGCTGCCATGTTGGATTCATCTGAAGACCTGACCCGGCTGGTCCGCAGCCCGGTGTTTGGGGCCGCCGATCAGATCGCGGCACTGGATGCTGTTTTCGCGCAAGCCGGGATCAAGTCGATTGCAGCCAATTTCATAAAGCTGACGGCCGATAACCGTCGGCTTTTTGCTGTTAAAGACATGATCGGTGCATTCAGGTCGCTGGTTGCTGAAGCGCGCGGCGAGATTGCCGCGGAAGTTGTTTCCGCTGAAAAGCTAAGCGCTGCGCAGCTCTCCAAGCTGAAGGCAGAACTAAAGGCTTCGGTTGGCTCTGATGTTGAGCTCGCCACCACTGTTGATCCGTCGATACTCGGCGGACTTATCGTTAGAGTTGGTTCTCGTATGGTCGACAATTCACTTCGCACCAAACTCCAGAACCTCAAGGTTTCCATGAAAGGGGTCAGCTGATGGATATCCGCGCCGCCGAGATTTCCTCAATTCTCAAAAAGCAGATCAAGGACTTTGGCAAAGAAGCCCAGGTCTCCGAGATCGGTCAGGTGTTGTCCGTTGGTGACGGTATCGCCCGTGTCTACGGTCTGGACAATGTTCAGGCCGGTGAAATGGTCGAATTCCCAGGCGGTATCATGGGCATGGCCCTGAACCTGGAAGTCGACAATGTCGGTATCGTTATTTTCGGGTCCGACCGTGACATCAAGGAAGGCGATACGGTCAAGCGGACCGGTGCCATTGTGGAAGTGCCCGTTGGCAAGGAATTGCTTGGCCGTGTGGTTGACCCGCTCGGCAATCCGATTGACGGCAAGGGCCCCATCAAGGCGACACAGCGCCAGCGTGTGGACGTTAAGGCGCCCGGCATCATCCCGCGCAAATCCGTGCATGAACCGATGGCGACCGGCCTTAAGGCTGTTGATGCGCTGATCCCGGTTGGCCGTGGCCAGCGTGAGCTTGTGATTGGCGACCGTCAGACCGGCAAGACCGCCATTCTGCTGGATACCATGCTCAACCAGAAGCCAATTCACATAAACGGTCCTGAAGAAGACAAGCTGTACTGCGTGTATGTGGCCTGCGGCCAAAAGCGGTCCACGGTTGCCCAGTTCGTGAAGATTCTCGAAGACAATGGTGCGCTGGAATATTCCATCATTGTTGCAGCAACCGCATCTGATCCGGCACCACTGCAGTTCCTGGCACCATTTGCCGGTTGCACCATGGGTGAATATTTCCGCGATAACGGCATGCACGCGCTGATCGGCTATGACGATCTGTCCAAGCAGGCCGTCGCCTATCGCCAGATGTCGCTGCTGCTGCGCCGTCCGCCCGGACGTGAAGCTTATCCCGGTGATGTGTTCTATCTCCATTCACGCCTGCTGGAACGCTCAGCCAAGCTGAACGAAGACAATGGGTCGGGCTCGCTCACCGCGCTGCCGATCATCGAAACCCAGGCCAATGACGTGTCGGCCTATATTCCAACCAACGTGATTTCGATCACTGATGGCCAGATCTTCCTGGAAACAGACCTGTTCTACCAGGGTATCCGTCCTGCCGTGAACGTGGGTCTGTCAGTGTCGCGCGTGGGCTCATCGGCCCAGATCAAGGCGATGAAGCAGGTTGCCGGCAAGATCAAGGGCGAACTGGCCCAGTACCGTGAGATGGCGGCTTTTGCCCAGTTCGGTTCTGACCTTGATGCCTCGACCCAGCGTCTGCTGAACCGTGGTGCGCGGTTGACCGAACTGCTCAAGCAGCCCCAGTTCTCACCGCTCAAGACGGAAGAACAGGTTGTTGTGATC
>CALHUA010000088.1 GCA_938039915.1 uncultured Anderseniella sp. | reverse complement strand
CACAGTTTCATGGTGTCGGCCATGGCATCACTTGCCAGTGCATCGGGGCCCAGTTGCCCTGATATGGCAAGCCGCAGTGAATTGGCCCGCCCGCGTGTCAGATGGGCCTCGTCGCGGGTGACCCGATAGGACGGACACATGGCGCCACCGGCGAGCTTGCGGCACGCGCCGTTGTTGTTGCACATCTCGACGGCGCCCTGGAAACCGCCGCCGGCACCGGGCCATTGCGACCAGTCAAGCGCGGTCGGCATTTCCGGAACTGCATAATCCTGGTTGAAGCGGAACAGCGAGCGGTCGTCCATTTTCGGCGCGTCGACGATCTTGCCAGGATTGAACACACCGTCAGGATCGAACGCCTGCTTCACCTCCTTAAAGCTGGCCATCATGCGCGCGCCGAACATCTTCTCATTGAACTCGGAACGCACAATGCCGTCACCGTGTTCGCCGGAGTGCGAGCCCTTGTAGCGACGCACCAACTCGAATGCTTCCTCGGCGATGGCGCGCATGGTCTTGACATCGTGCTCCAATCGCATGTTGAGCACCGGGCGCACATGCAGGCAGCCGACAGAGGCATGGGCATACCAGGTACCCCTGGTGCCGTGCTTTTCGAAAATATCAGTCAGGCCGGCGGTATAGGCGGCCAGGTCCTTCAGCTCCACTGCACAGTCTTCCACGAAGGAGACCGGTTTTCCCTCCTGTTTCATGGACATCATGATGTTGAGGCCGGACTTGCGCACTTCCGCCAGGTCTGTCTGCAGGCCAGGTTCATTGACCTCGACCACGCCGCCGAAATGATCCCCCGACCGCGACCAGTCAAAGCCGAGGTCTCCGATGACCTGATGCAGCTGTTTCAGACGGCGCAGGTTTTCGTCCCAGTCATCCTCGGCGAAATCCACCAGCAGCAGGGCGTCGGGTTCGCCCTTCACAACCTTCTCGATGGTCGGGCGGAATATGTCGATGCCGCGGGCCAGTTCGATCATGGTGCGGTCGACCAGTTCGGCCGCTACGGGATCCAGTCTGACAATATGCTGGGCTGCGTCCATGGCAGCGTGGAAGGTGGGGAAATGGCATACGCCCATGGCCTTGCGCACCGGCAGCGGCGACAGCTTGAGCGTGATTTTGTCGGACCAGGCCAAAGTACCTTCCGAGCCCACCAGCAGCGATGACAGGTTGACCGGCGGCCCGTTCGGCACCAGCGCATCGATGTTGTAGCCGCCGACGCGGCGCATCACCTTCGGGAACTTTTCGGCGATCTCATCCTGTTCGCGCGCGCCCAGCGCCAGCAGGTCAGCCACGAAGCCTGGCTCACCGGCAGCGCCCGCCTCGGCAAACCGGGATTCAGATCCATCAGCCAGAAAGGCATCGATGGCCAGCACATTGTCACGCATCATGCCATAGCGCAGTGAGCGCCCCCCGCAGGAATTATTGCCGGCCATGCCGCCGATGGTGGCGCGTGATGCGGTTGACACGTCAATCGGATACCACAACCCGTGCGGTTTCAGTTGCCGGTTCAACTCGTCCAGCACGATACCCGGCTCGACGACGCAGGTGCGCGCCCCGACATCCAGCTCAATCAGCCGGTTCAGATGCTTTGACGTATCAATGACAATGGCGTCGTTGACCGTCTGGCCGCATTGCGAGGTGCCGCCGCCGCGCGGCAATACCGGCATGCCTTCCTCCCGGGCCAGCGCGATGACGGTGCGCACATCGTCAGATGAGCGCGGCACGACGACGGCGCGCGGCGTGATCTGGTAGATCGAGGCATCGGTTGCATAGCGCCCGCGCGAGAATGCATCATCCATCACCTCGCCCTGCACATGATCGCGCAGGCGCCTTGTAAACGAGGATAATGGCACGGAGGTCACGGAATAGGCCTTGACTTAATTTTGAATGCAAAATTAAATATACGCATTCCAAACGAGGTGGCAAGGCCGAACCGGCCCGACAAATCCGACCGCCCGAGACGTCAGAGGACTTCACTACATGCACGCTCCCGGCCGCCATTTTCTGCAGATCCCCGGCCCCACCAACGTGCCGGACCGGGTACTGCGCGCCATGGATTATCCGACCATGGACCATCGCGGCCCGGGCTTTGCCAAAGTCGGGCTTAAATGCCTCAACGGCATGAAGTCCATCTTCAAGACCGACAAGACCGTGGTGATCTACCCCGCGTCCGGTACCGGGGCTTGGGAAGCCGCCCTGGTCAACACGCTGTCGCCCGGCGACAAGGTGTTGATGTGCGAAACCGGGCATTTTGCATCCCTGTGGAGCAAGCTTGCCAGGCGGCTCGGCCTTGAGCCGGTGCTGATCGAAACAGACTGGCGCCGTGGCGCGGTGCCTGAAGCCATCGGCGAGGCACTGGACGCAGACAAGGCCCACGACATCAAGGCGGTGTGTGTGGTGCACAATGAAACCTCGACCGGTTCGACCTCGCGCATGGGTGATGTGCGCGCCGCCATGGATGCCAGCGGCCACCCGGCCCTGCTGATGGCCGATACGATTTCCTCGCTGGCGTCGATTGACTTCCGCCATGACGAATGGGGCGTCGATGTTACCATTGCAGGCTCGCAGAAGGGCCTGATGCTGCCGCCGGGCCTGAGCTTCAACGCGGTCAGCGACAAGGCGCTCGACGCTGCGAAAACTTCCAAGTTGCAGAAATCCTACTGGGCCTGGGATGAAATGGCCGGACCGAACAAGACCGGCTACTTCCCCTATACCCCTGCCACCAACCTGTTGTACGGGCTGGCTGAGGCCATCGACATGCTGCAAGAGGAAGGCCTCGACAATGTGTTTGCCCGCCACAAGCGCCATTCCGAAGCCACAAGGCGCGCGGTGCAGGCCTGGGGCCTTGAGGTCCTGTGCAAAGAGCCGAAAGACTATTCGCACGCCCTGACCGCCGTGCTGCTGCCGGACGGGCACAATGCGGATGAATTTCGCGCCACAACCCTGAAACATTTCAACATGTCGCTGGGCAACGGCCTGTCCCGGCTGGCCGGCAAGGTGTTTCGCATCGGCCATCTCGGCGACTTCAATGATTTGATGTTGATGGGCACCCTCTCGGGTGTTGAAATGGGGCTTGGCGTGGCAGGCGTGCCGCACCAGTCCGGCGGGGCACAACGTGCCATGGAGTATCTGAAGACTGCGGCAACAGAGGAAAGCAGCTCTGTTGCGGCTGAATAACAATGACCTGCTGCAATTCCTTTTGGGAGGAAAACTGAAAATGAAAAGCATTATCAAGGTTCTCGCCTTTTCCACCGCACTGGCCGCAATGGCCTCTGCGGCAAGTGCGGAAAAACTGATCCTCAAGTTTGGCCATGTCGGCAAGCCGGGCTCTCTGTTTGCGGCTTCGGTTGACGAGTTTGCCAAGCGCGCCAATGCAGCGCTCGGCGACAAGGCCGAGGTTCAGGTGTTCGGCTCCTCGCAGCTCGGCAAGGACAAGGAACTTTTACAGAAGCTGAAGCTCGGCCAGATCACCTTCTCGCTGCCGTCATCGGTGATGTCATCGGTGTCGGACACGTTCGGCGTGTTCGAAATGCCGTACATCATCAAGGACCGCGATCACATGAAGCGCGTCCAGGCGTCCATGGGTGATACCTTCCAGACTGCCGCAAAGGCCAAGGGCTACCGGATCCTGAGCTATTATGAAAACGGCTTCCGCCACATCACCAACAACACCAAGCCGATCGACAAGCCGGGCGACCTGGCCGGCATCAAGCTGCGCACGCCGAAAGGCGCATGGCGCGTCAAGATGTTCAAGCTGTACGGGGCGAACCCGACGCCGATGGCATTTTCCGACGTGTTCACCGCGCTCAAGACCGGTGTGATCGACGGCCAGGAAAACCCGTACGCCCAGATCTGGTCGGCCAAGTTCCAGGAAGTGCAGAAGTACCTGTCGATCACCGGGCACGTCTACACACCCGCCTATGTGCTGGTGTCGGATGAGCATTTCGGCAAGCTGCCTGACGATGTGCAGAAGACCCTGATGGACGTTGCTGCTGATACGCAAGGCTTCGTCTATGAAACCGCTGCCAACCTGGAGACCGAACTGCTGGAAAACCTGAAAAAGGGCGGCATCACGGTCAACACAGCCGACAAGGCAGC
>CALHUA010000087.1 GCA_938039915.1 uncultured Anderseniella sp. | reverse complement strand
AACAGCCGCTACCGGTTGCATTGGCTTTGGCGCAGAGGTCCATTGCCTTACGGTGGTTAGAATAAGAATTTTGTTCGTGGAATTGCGCAGGGCGCACTCATTCATTCGTCCGCTTCGGGCTCAAACCGGACATTTCAATCTGAAACACTACAGGCAGCGAATAGCCATCACAGCTGCAAGCCGGAAGGCTTGCCTGCCTTGGTGGCACGCAGGGCACCCTGTTGTCCGGTAAAGTGACGCCGCATTTTTCGGAATCTCGAATCGCCGTCAGACAGTCGTTGAATGCCGTTCTGGTTGCTCAATCGTCGAGCGAAGTTCACTCATCATGCGGGCATTCTCAATGGCGATAACGCTCTGATCGGCAAACATGCGTGCAAGTTGCACGGTCTTTTCATCGAACGGGCGCAGTTGCTGGCGGTAGATCGTGAACGCGCCAATGAGGCGTTTGCCCGCGAGCATCGGAATGGCCGTAAATGACCGTGCCCCGCCCAGGGTTGCTGTCGCATATCTTAACGGGTCGTCCGTTTGAAACAACTCTTCGGCACGAACATCGAAAATGTTCACAACGTCATGACCGGCCTCAAGGCGGCCAATCGCCGTTTGCGGGTTGGGCTGATAATCACCCTTCTCGACCCACCACTCATGGAAGGCCTCGGGAATACCTTTGGTATATGAGGCCCGAAACCCCTTTTGCGCCTTGTATTCCAGGAGCAGTCCGAATTCGGCGTCGCACAGCTCCAGTGCATAGTCCAGCAGCGCCGCGATGACGTCCCTGATCTGGCCCTCGGAGCCGCTGATGATGCGCAGCACTTCACTGAGCGCTCGCTCGCGACTGATCGCCTCTTCCAGGCTCAGTGCGAGTTCTGAAATGATTTCCGCCTGCTCGGCCTGGCTCTTGCGGTTGGGTGTCGCGCCGTCCAGCATCTTGTGCAGTTCGAGTTTTGACGACACTTCAAGCTTTCGGTAAACCGCCGCCAGATGTGTGCGCACTGTGGACGGCGCAATGCAGAGCCGCTCGGCAATGCGGTGATAAGTGTCTCCCAGCGCATAGGCGCGAGCGATTTCAAGTTCCCTGGGGCTCAGGCGATCTTCGTGCAAGGACGGTTCCTTTCGAAGCAGACTGTCCGGTCAGTTTGATCCTGTTGATCGGTGGATCGGGCGTCAATACTGCAAGTGCTGTAGGCCAGCCACCGCAGGTGGAACAGTAAATACTGCATATGACCGATATCCCTGCCTCAATTTATGAGCGACACTCATATTGCAGTTCAAGCTGCAAACAAACTGACAAACCAGTGGAGGATCGACCAATGTCTGCCTATGAGACTGCAAAGGAATTCTTCGAAGCCTGCGAAACCGGCAAGGGCTGGGATGCCTGCAAGGCATGGTGCGAGGACGGGGCAACCTTCTCCTGCCAGTCCGATGCGCTGGCCGAGGTGACCAGCCTTGAAGCCTACACGGAGTGGATGAAGGGCCTGCTGGGCCCGATCCCCGATGGCCGCTATGAGCTCACCGCCTTTGCTGTTGATGAGGATCGCGACACGGCTGTCGCTGCTGCGGTGTTTCATGGCACGCACTCTGGCGAAGGCGGCCCGGTGCCGCCAACCGGCAAGACGGTTGCGGCAGACTATGCCTATGTCATGCAGTTCAAGGGTTCCAGGATCGCCCACATGACCAAGATCTGGAATGCCCATCATTCGCTCAACGCGTTGGGATGGGCGTGATCGAAACACCGGCGGCGCTCTGACAAGCACAACGCCCACTGATTTCCCCCCGTCCGCCATCAATGGCAAAAGGACAAATAATGGAACAGCACGTCTCCAATCGCGGGTTTGTGCTTGCCGTGCTGTTTGCAGCACGTGTGACGATGGCCTTTCAGTTCCAGGCCGTTGCGGCCCTGTCCCCGGTCTACATGACTGCCTTCGGCGTCGAATTGTCGGATATAGGTTTTCTGATCGGATTATATCTGGCGCCCGGCCTGATATTTGCCTTGCCCGGTGGCGCCATCGGGCAGCGTTTCGGCGATCGCAGGGTGATCGCATTCGGCATGGTGCTGATGCTGATCGGTGCCGGGATCATGGTTTTCGCACAGAGCTGGGAAGGCCAGATCGCCGGCCGGCTGGTCGCAGGCGCAGGCGGCGTGCTGCTCAATGTGCTGATGACCAAGGTCGTCACGGATCATTTTGCCGGTCGCGAAATCGCCACGGCGATGGGGATTTTCATCAATTCCTGGCCGGTCGGCATCGCAGCCGCGCTGCTGATCCTGCCGGTTGTGGCCGTCGCCGGTGGATTGACGATGGCACTGGCCGCCATCGCGGTGAACACGGCGTGCGGCCTGTTGTTGTTTGTGTTCGCCATTCGGGAAACTGTCGCTGAGGCGCCAGGCGCAACCGATCCGCAACGTCTGTTTGGAGTTCGGCTCGCGGCGACAATCACTGCAGGTGGCATATGGGGGCTTTACAACGGCGCGCTCGCAATGGTGTTCGGCTTTGGCCCGGCCATGCTGGTCGAACGTGGCTGGTCGCTGGCTGCAGCGAGTTCAACAACCAGTGTCACGCTCTGGCTGGTGGCGGTATCCGTGCCGCTGGGTGGCTTTCTGGCCGATCGTCTGGGTCATCGTGACGTTGTGTTGCTGGCCGGTCTGGTTGTGTTCGGGGTGCTGCTGTTCATCGCTCCGAACACCGGCAATGTGTATTTGGTGTTCATTCTGCTCGGGCTGTGTGCCGGGCTGCCGGCCGGCCCGATCATGGCCCTGCCGTCAACGGTGCTTGGTCCCGGAACCCGCGCGGCCGGTATGGGCATATTCTTCACGCTGTTCTATGTCGGGGTGGTTTTCGCTCCCGTGATCGCCGGTCACCTGGCCGACCGGGCCGGTACTGCAAGCGCGGCGTTTCATTTTGGTTCGGCACTGCTGGCGGCCTGTTTTGTGATGGTTTTTGGGTTCAGGGCATTGCCGAAAACCGCTGGCTGATGGACATTGTTTGTCATGCGCAATCCACCCAACGAGATTATTATGGAGCATGCATATGGTCGCTTCCGTAGACAAACCGCCATCGCTTTGGGCTGCAACAGCGCCGCCGGGCGGGGATCATCCGCGTTTGTCGGCAGATATTGAGGCGGACGTCACGATAATCGGTGCCGGCTTTACCGGCTTGCGCACGGCTTTGAAATTGTCCGAGGCAGGCGTCAAGGCTGTTGTACTGGATGCCGGGGATGTCGCGTATGGAGCGTCCGGCCGCACTGGCGGTCAGGTTAACCCGATGTTGCCGTTCAACACGCCCGACCAGCTCAGGAAACTGCTGGGACAGACCTATTTTGAACGGCTGACGGAAACCTCTCTCGCCTCGGCGGACGAACTGTTTTCATTCATCAAGAGTTACCAGATCGACTGTCAGGCACGGCAGAACGGCTGGTTGCGCGTGTGCCACAACAAGCGTGCCTTGACCGCGGCCAGAAAAGGCGTTGCGGAATGGAATGTGCACGGCGCCGGGATGACCGTGGTCGAAGGTGGCGACCTGCACAAGCTTGCCGGCAGCACAGCCTATGATGCAGGTGTCGTGACGCCCAGAGGCGGCGCCGTTCAGCCCATGTCGCTGGCTCGCGGCATTGCCGCGGCAGCAGTTCAGCGCGGGGTGTCCATTCATGGGCGCAGTGCGGTGATCGACCTTGAAAAAGACGGCGGCAAATGGATTGCGAAAACAGCGCATGGCAGCGTCAGGTCTGACTGGGTCGTCGTGGCAACCAACGGCTATACCGGCGACCTGATCCCCAAACTGTCCGGCACGATCCTTCCACTGACCCCTATTCAAATGGCGACCGATCCGCTGCCGGGCGATGTGATTGACAGCGTGCTGCCACAAGGACACACCATTTCCGACAGCCGCCGCGTCATCATGTATGCGCGCAAGGAACCAGACAATCGCATGGTCTATGGCGGGTTCGGCAAGCTTGAGCGTAGCGGCGAGATTGGCGGTTTCGACTGGCTGCAAAAAGACGCCGAGCGTGTCTTCCCCCAGCTTAAAGGGGCGAACTGGACCTACAATTGGGGCGGGCGGGTTGCGCTCACCGACGACCATCTGCCGCATCTGCATGAGCCGAAGCCGGGTATCCTGGCCGGGCTCGGCTACAATGGCCGCGGCGTGGCCATGTCCAACGTGATGGGCCGTGTCATGGCGGAACGCATATTGGGTGCGGATGCGGATGCCTTGCCGTTTCCCACATCGCCTGTCAAAACCATCCCGTTCCGGTCGGTCAAGATGCAGGGCCTTGGCACGGCGGTCTGGTTCATGAGGTTGCTTGATTACCTGGAAACCCGTTGAGGCCATTCATGCTATCTGCAGCATGGCCCGATTGATCTTTCAAGGCGTGGCGTCTTCCTCACGGCGACCCAGGAAGTCTATAGCGCGGCAGGCATCAGGCGTTCCCGCGACGCTTGCGCTCGGCATCGTCCCACGCGGTAAGCGCCTGATAATCAGGAACAAAACCGAGACCTTTCTGCGCATCGGAAGACACGGCATCCTGCGAGGTCACCACATCAATCAGCGCCGGGGCGTTGGCCAGTGCGCGCTCGAGTGCGGCCGGCAGGTCGGCCGGGTCTTCCACCCGTTCACCATGCGCGCCCAGTGCCCGTGCCATGGCGGCATAGTCTGCATGGCGCAACGTGGTGCCGACAACCCGGCCGCCATAATTGGTGTCCTGGTCGAACCGCTCGATGTTCCAGGCGGCATTGTTGGATACGATGAACACCGGTTTTGCGCCGTGACGCACGGCAGTGTCGATCTCCATGGCGTTAAGGCCGAATGCGCCGTCGCCGTTCACTGAGATCACCTGCCTGTCCGGGTATGCAAGGCTGGCTGCCACTGCAAACGGCACGCCGACCCCGAGACAGCCGAAGGCCCCGGCGTCCATGTAGGTTGACGCCTGCAACCCGATGCGGGCAAAGCTCAAAAGGTCGCCGCCATCGGCAATGGCGATGTAATCCGGGTCGGCTTTTTGCCTGATGGCATCGAAAATGGCCAGTGGATGTATCTTGCCGTCTGCGCCGGTCTGCGGTGTCTGCGCGGTCTCGCCCTTGGCGGTGCGCTCCTTCTGCTTGGCGCGCAGGCCGTCAAGCCAGTCCTGGTCACGATCACCCGCATCGTTGCCGAGCGCATCGGTAATGGCGTCCATGGCCAGCGCGACATCGCACAAAAGTTCAGGTTGTCCGCGGCGATTATCGATCAGTTCGCCGGCCGTGTCGGATATTCGAATGAAGCGGGCATCGCCGAATACGGCCGGTGAACCGTATGCCACCTGATAGTCCAGCTTGCGGCCAAGCACGACGACAAGGTCTGCCTGGCCCATCACCGCACCACGCACGGCCCCGGCACATGCAGGGTGGTCTGTGGGGATGAGCCCCCGGCTTTCCTGGGTGTCCAGGTAGAGCGCGTCGACAGTATCAAGAAACCGGACGATTTCCGGACCGGCACTGCGGGCGCCGCGGCCGGAAATAATCAGCGGGCGTTTGGCATTGCGGATCGCATCAACAGTCTGCGTCACTGCCTCATGATCTGGTTGTGGCTTATGTGGTGCCGTGCCGCAGAGCCATTCATCCAGCACCAGTTGCGGTTGTACACTGGTGCGCAGCACATCGGTCGGAATCTCGATATAGGCAGGACCGGGCTCGCCCATGGCGCCCATGGCACGCGAGATCGCCTCATCCATTTCACGCAAGACCTGATCGGCCACGCGCGCGGTGCGAGAGTAGCGCGTGACGGGTTTCAGTATGTCGGTGTGGGGGATGTCCTGCAGCGGCCCCATATTGGCCTGCGGACGCGACGTACAGCCGCCGATCAGCAACACCGGCACCCGCGCCAGAGAGGCATTCGCCATCGATGTTACCGTATTGGTCACTCCGGGGCCGGCCGTCACCATGGCAACGCCGAACCCGCCGGTCAGTTCTGCATGGGCGTGGGCCATGTGCACGGCTGCGCGCTCATCGCGCACATCGACAATCCGGATGCCTGCCTGTGCCGCATAGTCCCAGATAGGCTGTATGTGACCGCCCTGGAGGCCGAAAATCCGGTCCACCCCGCGCGCCTTCAGTGTCTTGGCGATCCAGCAGGCAACACTGAGCGGATCATCGTTCAGGTCCACGCGCGGAATATCTCGGGCACTCACAGTCATTTTCATGTCCTCTTTTAATAAGCGATCAACCGATAATGCGATCAACCGAGCTGTTCACGCAGCAGCCGGTGCAGGATTTTGCCGGTGGCGTTGCGCGGCATGCGCTCGGGCTCGATGAACACGATCGAACGCGGACGTTTGTAGCCTGCCAGTTTCTCCCGGCACCATTCGGTCAGAACGGTCTCGTCAATTGTTTCACCTTTGCGACGGACCACGGCGGCCGTAACGCGCTCGCCCCACTTCTCGTCGGGCAAGCCGACCACGGCGGCATCGGCCACGCACGGATGACTGCCGATTACCGCTTCCACTTCCGACGGGTAGACATTTTCGCCACCGGTGATGATGACATTGTTCTTGCGGTCGATGAGCTTGATAAAGCCGTCCTGGTCGCGTATCGCAATGTCTCCAACGGTCATGTACGGGCCGCGGAAGGCTTCGGCAGTTTTTTCAGGATTGTTCCAGTAGCCGGTAAAAGAATACGGCGAGCAGGAGTAGAGCTCGCCCGGCTGGCCGTCGGGCACTTCGTTGCCACTGTCATCCATGAGCTTTATAGCGGCTGAACCAATGGTCTCCCGGCCCACGGTTCCCAGCTTGTCAAACTGTTCATCGGGATGCAGCATCGTCACCCAACCGCCTTCGGTAGATCCGTATAGCTCGAACAGGCCGGTGTTCGGGAACATGTCCATCACTGCACGCTTGGTGTCGGCGCGTGCCGGCGCGGACGAGATCATGAGTTTTTCCACACGATCAAAACTTGCGGTGCCACGTTCAGCCATCGGCACATCCAGCATCATGATATAGTGGGTTGGCACCAGCGAGGTGAAGGTTATGCCATGTTCGCCCATGGTGCGCAGGCACAGACCGGGATCAAAGCTGGCCCTGGAAAATATGGTGACCGCCGCGCCGGAATACAGGAATGCGGAAAAGAAAAACAGCGAGTTGGCATGACACATCGGCATCACCAGAAGTGCATTGTCGGACCGCCTGGTGGCAAGCTCAACCGCCGTCATGAGCGACAGCATGGCGATGCCGCGATGAGTGCGGATGGCGCCTTTGGGCCTGCCGGTCGTGCCTGACGTATACATCAGGCACCAGGCGTCGTCGGGTGAGACATCCATGGTCGGCTCAACGGCACTGGCCCGCTCAATCAGGTCTTCATAACGTTGCCATTCCCCGTCAGCCTTGTCGTTGCCGATCAGCACAAACCGGTCTTTGGCAATATCCAGCGTGTCCCGCACCGCCGCCACCGTGTCGGCGAGGACGTCTTCCACGATCAGGGCGCTGGCTCCGGAATTTTCGACAATATACTGCGCTTCAGGTCCGGTCAGGCGGAAGTTGACGGGAACCGCGACGATCCCTGATTTTGCGGTTGCTGCAAAAATTTCCGCCCATTCCACCCGGTTGTAGGCGAGGATCGCAACCCGGTCGCCACGTCCCAGACCCAACCCCAGAAGGGCATTTGCGAGCCGGCAGGCGCGGTCGTTCCACTGGTAGAAGGACATAGACCGCTCGAGGTCACGCGCACCGATACGTTCGGGTTGCAGCCGGGCCTGGGCAGACAGGATCTGGCCGGCATTGAGTGGTTCCGTATCGGTCATGACGGGTTTGCCCCGTCATCGGTATGCGTTGCCAGCAGGTCCGCGGCGCGGATTGCATGCTTGCGCATCAGTTTTTCGGCGCGTTTCTTGTTCCCGGCCAGGGCTGCGTCCACAATTGCCTGGTGTTGGTGCCAGATGTCGCGGGGCGGTTCAGCCTTGCGCAGGACATCACCCATGACCCGGCGCAAAAACCGCCAGTGCGGTTCGGCAGTGGCAGGCAGCAACGGATTCCCGCAAGCCTCGTAAAACAGCCGATGCAACGCCTCGTCCTGGCGGATCATCTCCGGCACATCGTTTTCGGTCACGGCATTGCTGCCCGCTGCCAGAATGGCGCGGGCGCGTTGTTCGAAGGTCTTGCGGGCGGCTTCATCCTTTGCCAGGCGCCGGGCACACAGGCGCGCTGCAAGCCCGTCCAGCAGGGCGCGTACCTCATAGTGGTGATGCATGAGATCAACATCCAGATGCGAGACACGCAAACCCCGCTTTCCCACCTCTTCCACCAGGCCGTCAGCTTTCAGCAGTGCCATCGCCTGCTGCACAGGCTGGCGGGACACCCCAAGCCTTGCGGCCAGTTCCTCTTGCTTCAGATGTGTGCCGGGCATCAATCTGCCCTCGCAAATCTCATCCAGTATCGTTTTGTGGACCTGTTCAGCAAGTGCCGGTGCTGTCTGAATTAGCATCATTATTGAATTCCGAACTCTGAATTCAATAATTTCTACT
>CALHUA010000086.1 GCA_938039915.1 uncultured Anderseniella sp. | reverse complement strand
CAGCGGCAGTCCGAGGCCGGTTCCCTGAACGTCTGCCCGCCCGGCCTGTTCGACCCGGCGGAACGGCTCAAGTGCGGTACTGAGCTGTTCCTCGTCCATGCCGACACCGGTGTCGGTGACAGACAGTAGAAGTTCTCCGGTCTCAATCGCCTTGGCGGTGATGATCACCTGCCCGCCGGGGTCGGTAAATTTGATCGCATTGGAGACCAGGTTCAGCAGGACCTGCTTGATCGAGCGTATGTCGGCCACGACCTGGGGCAGGTTCGGGGCGACCGACTTGCGCAATACCACGCGGGCCCCGGTTGCCTCGTCCTGCATCAGTTTTATGCAGGCATCGATTGACTGGCCCAGGTCAACGGACGTGAAATTCAGCTCCAGCTTGCCGGCCTCGACCTTGGACAGGTCCAGCAGGTCATTGACCAGCGATAACAGATACTCGCCCGATGTGTGGATGTCGTTGGCATAGCCTTCGTAGCGTTCGGAGCCCAGCTTGCCGAACTGGGCGTTGCGCATGATATCGGAAAATCCCAGGATGGCATTCAGCGGTGTGCGCAGCTCGTGGCTGATACGGGCCAGGAATTCAGACTTCTGCCGGCTTGTGTGCTCCGCCTTGTCACGTGACTCGCGCAACTCCGCTTCGGTCTTTTTCCATTGGGTGATGTCGCGCATGACCGCGCAGTAGGTAGATGCCGGTATGCCCTGCATCGGCGCGTTGATCTTGCTCATGGTAATGAAAATCGGCACATCGCCGCCATCATTGACGTTGGCGGTGATTTCCCGCCCGCCATTGAACAGCATGGACAGCCCGCTGTCGCCGAGTGCGGCCAGGTAGTCGCGCACCACCTTGGCGCTCGGCTTGTCCATCAGGCCGGCAAGCGGTTTGTCGATGACGCTGGCGGCATGGACACCGAACAGGGCTTCCGCTCCCGCACTGATATGAGTGATGCTGCCGTCATCGGCCAGAAACACGATCCCGTCTGTGGCCGTGTCCAGAATTGACATCAGCACCGAAGTGCTGACGGCTGGTTGCGGGCCCGCCGGTGCCTCGGGCTGTGGTGCTTTTGAAGCCGGGCCGGCCGGTTCAGCCGGTTCGGCGGGCGCATCGGCTGGTGTCGGCGCAGATTGCGCTGCCGAAACAGCCTCAGGCGCATCATTGCCTTGCGAAGGCGTATTGTCCGGCCTGGCTGTTTCACTGCGTGCAACCGGTGCTGCAACCGGCGTATCGCGCCGCGTGCTGTCTGTTTCGCTGAGTATGGCCATTGGCATGGCACCGTCATTCCAGGGGAATGTCGATTTTTCCACGGTGAACCCGGTCTCGTCTCCCGATTGCCGTTTCAGGGTGACCGAGCCTTGCTTGCTTGCCAGCGCGCCCAGGGCTGCAGCGATGTCGTGACGCCTCACCAGGTCATTTTCACCTGTGTAACCCAGTGCGCTGGC
Organism: uncultured Anderseniella sp.; assembly: GCA_938039915.1. GTDB lineage: Bacteria > Pseudomonadota > Alphaproteobacteria > Rhizobiales > Aestuariivirgaceae > Anderseniella. Next base: position 8,728 of record CALHUA010000086.1, on the reverse strand, counting down.
GATTGCCTGGTTGGCATAAACAATCTTGCCGGCGCGATACAGAACGATTGCCTTGGGAATGTCCGACAAGGCCTTGCGCACGATTTCAGCTACGCCGAAACCGGCGGCTTTGGCAGTTGATGTGACGGGGCCAGCTCCCGATGTGGCCGGTGCAGCCGGGGGGCTTGTACTTGCCGGGCTCTGCTCAGGCGCGCCAACCGGTGCTGCGGTATCCGGCAGTGTGCTTGCAGAGGCTGGTTTTGCTGAAGCCTTGGCGGTTACAGCCTCAACAGCGCGACGCAGGTCCGATACCGTACCCGGCTGCGACGGCGGTTGCGGACTGTGCTCTACCGCTGCCGGTGACGGGACCGGCATGCCGGTTGCCGGTAATGCGCGCTCAAGCGCGCGCCGGTCGGTCACGTCCTCCAGTATCAGCGAAAAACTGTCGCCGGAACCGTCCGGCGGGGTAACCAGCTTTGCCGTCACCCTGATTTCGCGATCCCCGAACCCTGTTGACATCGTGGCAATCGAACTGGCAACGCCGGCACGCCGCGCCCGATCAAGGATCTTGCCCGAAAAGTCCCGTGCACAGATGTCTGCAAGCAGGGCAGGTGTTGTCTGCACGAACAGGTTGCGGGCCATGGCGTTGGCATAACTGACCGCACCGTCATCATCACAGATCATGGTCGCAACAGGCAGGGTTTCCAGCACCGAATTTGCGTGCCCTGCATCATCTGCCCCAAGTGCTGCACCCGACGGCGGTGTTTCGGCAACCATCAGCAACCCGTTGCGCCCGTCAGCCAGTGGATGCACATGCAAGGTTACGCTGAACGGTGCATCGCTGAGCGCTGACGCAAAACTCACCATTTCCTGCCAGCTTTCGCCGATGGCCGCCGTTCTGGCCAGTTCGGACACCCGGCCCGCGCCGGGATCGGTTTCGTCGAACGGCATGTCGATGAGATCAAACAGGCTGTCGCATCCAAACACCGCCAGACCGGCGGCATTGGCCCAGACAATACGCAGCCGCGCGCCGTCCCACAGCCATGCAGGCGTGGCAGCGGTGTTGAGCTCATCAAGCGATGGCGCGGTCTCTACACTCAATACAAATTCCCCAAGGCCGGCCTGGTTACCCAGGAACAAGGACAAAAAGCCATGTCCTTGCCTCACCCGCCACATCCGGTGCGCAGTTTAAGCCGGTTTTTAGGGCCGCGTCCATGACTTCTTGACGTGGTCGCGGTTCATGGCATAGCCAAGTGGTTAACCGGCGTGTTGCCGGCCCCACAGGCCGCTTTGCGGAGACCATTGCGGCCTTTGCCTTTGGACTTGCAAAACCTCGGTCTTCGGCATAGTTTGCGCCCCGCTGAACGAGTTCTTGTGCAGGCGTAGCTCAGTTGGTTAGAGCGCCGGATTGTGGATCCGGAGGCCGTTGGTTCAAACCCATCCGCCTGTACCATCTCGTTTTCAGGATTCCATCAGACAGATTGTTGTTTCGCTACACACGCACCTTAGCATGTGGACTCACGCGCGGAACCGACATAGTCTCCGGTCTCACTAGTTTGTGAAAAGGGAGCGTATATCTAATGAAATCAATTCTGAAATACACACTCGCAGCCGCTGCAATTGCAGGCTTTGCTGCGTCAGCCAGTGCTGCGGAGCAACGTTTTGTTTCCATCGGTACAGGCGGTGTGACGGGTGTTTACTATCCAACAGGCGGCGCCATCTGCCGCTTGATGAACAAGACCCGCAAGGAACACGGCATTCGCTGCTCGGTCGAGTCGACCGGTGGTTCGGTCTACAACATCAACACGGTTCGCGCTGGCGAGCTCGAGTTTGGTGTTGCCCAGTCTGACTGGCAGTTCCATGCCTACAACGGCACATCGAAGTTCAAGGACGCCGGCAAGTTTGAAAACCTGCGGGCTGTGTTTTCCGTCCACCCTGAGCCGTTCACCCTGATCGGCAAGGCCGGTGGCGGTGTCAAGAAGTTCGAAGACATCAAGGGCAAGCGCGTCAATGTCGGCAACCCCGGTTCCGGCCAGCGCGCCACCATGGAAGTTGTTATGGGAGCCTCCGGCATCGCCATGGGTGACCTTGCTTTGGCAGCCGAGCTGAAAGGCTCGGAAATGGCCCAGGCGCTTTGCGACGGCAAGATCGACGTGATGATGTACACGGTTGGCCATCCGGCTGCTGCCATCACCGAAGCTGCCACGACCTGTGACATCGAAATGATCCCGGTTGACGGGCCTGCCATCGACAAGCTGGTCGCGGACAATCCGTTCTATCGTAAAGCCAGAATTCCAGGCGGCCTGTACAAGGGTAATGCCGATGACACGCCGACTTTCGGTGTGGGCGCGACTTTCATCTCGTCGGCTGATGTGCCGGAAGATGTGGTCTACACGCTGGTCAAGGCAGTGTTCGACAACTTCGACGACTTCAAGAAACTGCACCCTGCCTTCGCCAACCTGAAGGAAGAAGAGATGATCAAGGACGGCCTGTCCGCTCCGCTGCATCCAGGTGCTGAGAAGTACTACAAGGAACGCGGCTGGATGTAGTCCGGTCCGGATCTGCAAACCTGCGCAGCGGGGAATTTTATCCCCGCTGCGATTTTTTCTTTTATTTGTTTGAAAATTTATAAACCGGCGATCAAGCCGGATCATGTGCGGAAAATAAATAACGCACGGGCTAAGGGCAGGAGGGGATCTCGCCATGAGTACTCAGGACAACACGGTCACTGAATCGGCAGCCGATATCGCGGCTGCATCTGACACTGGCGGGCGCAGCCTGACCGGCTCGCTCGGATATTTTGTCGCCTTGCTGGCATTCATCTGGGCGTGTTTTCAGCTTTATATCGCCTCCGGCGTTCCGTTCTGGCTGACCCAGGCAACCGGCATCAACGTGGTGTTCAATGACGGCCAGTCACGCATCGTGCATCTGGCATTTGCCATTGCGCTTGCCAGTTTCTCATTCCCGCTGATCAAGGGCTCGGCGCGCTTCACCATCCCCTGGTATGACTGGATCCTGGCCATAGTCGGATCCGGGTGCTGCCTTTACCTGCTGATCTTCAAGGATGACATTGCAAGCCGGGCCGGCTTGCCGACAACCGGTGACATTGTTGCCTCTACACTGGGCCTGATATCGCTGGCTATTGCGGTTTACCGCTCCCTTGGCCTGCCCATGCTGATCGTGGCCAGTGTCTTTGTTTCCTATGTGTTTTTCGGTGACAGTTCCTACCTGCCGGACACCATCCAGTGGAAAGGCGCGTCGTTCGGCAAGGCGCTTTGGCATTTCTGGATGCAGACCGAAGGCGTATTTGGCGTGGCGCTCGGCGTGTCAGCCACGATCATCTTCCTGTTCGTGCTGTTCGGATCACTGCTGGAAAAGGCCGGAGCCGGCAATTACTTCATCAAGCTGGCGTTCGGATTGCTGGGACATATGCGCGGAGGACCGGCCAAGGCCGCTGTTGTGGCGTCCGCCATGTCCGGGCTTTACTCCGGTTCGTCCATTTCCAACGTTGTTACCACCGGGACGTTCACTATCCCGCTGATGAAACGCACCGGGTTTTCACCTGAAAAATCAGGCGCCGTTGAAGTTGCGTCATCCACCAATGGCCAGCTCACACCGCCGGTGATGGGCGCCGCTGCCTTCCTGATCACAGAGTTTGTCGGCATCTCCTATCCGGAATTGATGATGCACGCCATCCTGCCGGCCGCAATCTCGTACATTGCGCTGGTGTATATCGTTCATCTCGAGGCCATGAAGCTCGGCCTTGAAGGTCTCAAGCGTCCACCAACGCATATCACCCTGATCCAGAAACTGATCGGCGTGCTGTTTGGTTTCCTGGCCATGGCGGCTCTGGCGGTGGCGGTTTACTATGGTCTTGGCTGGGTCAAGACGGCGTTTCCCGGCATGACCATATGGGCAGGATCGCTGCTGTTCCTGATCGCCTACATCATACTCGTCGGTATCGCTGCAAAACGGCCGGATCTTGAACTGGATGATCCGAACGCGCCGATGCTGGAACTGCCACGCCCTGCCGAAGTCGCACTGACCGGGCTGCACTTCGTGTTGCCGATCGTCATCCTTCTGTGGTGCATCCTGGTGGAGCGCCTGTCTCCGGCATTGTCGGCGTTCTGGGCCACCATGGCGATGACATTTGTGGTGGTGACGCAGCATGCCCTGAAATCCATCTTCCGCGGTACTCCTTATCTGGTCGCGGATATCCGCCAGGGCCTGGTTGATTTCTGGGACGGCATGATCGCCGGCTCCCGCAACATGATCGCCATTGCCGTTGCAACCGGTGTCGCCGGCATCATCATCGGCACCGTGTCGCTCACCGGACTGCACCAGGTCATCGGCGAATTCATCGAGTTCCTCTCCGGTGGCAATCTGATTGTCATGCTGCTGCTGGTCGCCGTCATGAGCCTGATTCTGGGCATGGGTTTGCCAACCACCGCCAATTACATCGTCGTGTCGTCCCTGATGGCGCCGGTCATTGTCGCCGTGGGGGCGCAGTCAGGTCTGGTTGTCCCGCTCGTCGCGGTGCATCTGTTCGTGTTCTATTTCGGCATTCTGGCGGATGATACCCCGCCTGTTGGTCTGGCCGCCTTCGCGGCGGCTGCGATTTCCGGTGGTGATCCGATCAAGACCGGTATCCAGGGCTTCACCTACGACATTCGAACCGCCCTGCTGCCGTTCCTGTTCATCTTCAACACCGAACTGCTGCTGATCGACGTGGGCCCGCTCAAGGCGATCTTTGTGGCCATTGTCGCAACTGTCGCGATGCTGCTGTTTGCGGCTGCCACGCAAGGCTTCTGGATGGTCAAAAGCCGCATCTGGGAGACGGTGGCGTTACTGCTGATTGCCTTCACCCTGTTCCGGCCGGGCTTTTGGCTGGATTACGTGCAGCCACCTTATGATGAGAAAACCGGCATTGAAGCGGTTGAACTGGCAGCCCAGCAACCGGAAAACGGGCTCATGCGGTTGGTTATCGAAGGGCCTGACTTCGACGATGCGGACAAGACTATCAAGACAACCCTGATGGCAAACCTTGGCGCGGCCGGTGACGGCACTAAGCGCATGGAACAGGCCGGCCTTCTGGTCGCACCTGAAGGCGATGTTGCCAAGCTGGAAGAACCGCTTGCAGGCACGCCGTTCTTCACCCGGTTGCAGATGTTCGATTTTTACGGCGACAAGCCGGTGCAGATCCTGCGCGCCGAAATGCCGGCAGACCGGACACCGAAGGAAGTGTTCTACATTCCCGCCGTGCTGCTGCTTGGTCTGGTGTTCTGGGCGCAGCGCCGCCGTCGCGTCGTGCCTGCTGCCCAGCCTGCCTGATGCCGGACATGGACCTGCTGGGTGCGTTGTGTGATGCAGCTATTGCGGCCGCCCAGCCGTCGCTGTGTCTGCCGGCACATCTGCCGGCACAGCCGAAAGGCAGAACCATTGTGGTTGGAGCCGGCAAGGCCTCTGCCGCCATGGCTTCTGCGGTTGAAGCCAACTGGCAGGGCTCGCTGGAAGGTCTTGTGCTTACGCGATACGGCCACGGCTGTGCGTGCAAATACATAGAGATCGTTGAAGCAGCCCATCCGGTGCCCGACAAGGCGGGCTTTGAAGCAGCCGCCCGCATCCATGACATGGTGCAGGGCCTGACATCGGATGATCTCGTGTTGTGCCTGATCTCCGGTGGCGGGTCTGCCTTGCTGACCGCACCTGCTGCCGGCATCAGCCTGGTTGAAAAACAGGCCGTCAACAAAGCCCTGCTGGCCAGCGGTGCGCGCATCTCAGAGATGAACTGCCTGCGCAAGCACCTGTCTGCAATCAAGGGCGGCAGGCTGGCGGCAGCCGCATACCCTGCAAAAGTCGTGTCCCTGCTGATTTCAGATGTGCCCGGCGATGATCCCTCGACAGTTGCGTCAGGCCCCACCGTGGCCGATCCGACCACGCGGGCCGACGCCCTGGCTATCCTCGACAAGTACAACTTAGATGTCGCGCCCTCGGTGCGTGCGTTCCTTGAAACCGAGGCTGCGGAAACGCCCAAGCCGGGCGATCCCCGTCTGGCAACCGCCGACACCCGCATGATTGCGACGCCGCGCATGTCCATTGATGCAGCGGCGAAAGTTGCACGCGAACACGGCTATCATGTCATCGATCTGGGCGATGACCTGGAAGGCGAGGCGCGCGATGTAGGCGCCGCTCACGCACGTATTGCGCTGGAAACAGCAGGCCCTGCCATCATCCTGTCCGGTGGCGAAACCACGGTGACGCTGAAAGGCGAGGGCCGCGGCGGCCGCAATGCGGAATATGCACTGGCGCTGGCGATTGGCCTTGAAGGGGCCAGCAACATTTCAGGTGTGGCCATTGATACCGACGGCATTGACGGGTCTGAAGACAATGCCGGCGCACGGGTGTCGCCCGATGTGCTGACCCGTGCCGCAGACAAGGGTGTGGATGCACCCGCCATGCTGGCCAATAATGACGCCTACGGGTTTTTCGAGGCCACCGGCGATCTGGTGATGACCGGGCCGACACTGACAAATGTCAACGATTTCCGCGCCATTATAGTCGGCGCCTAGTCCAGCATCTTCAGGGCGCGGGCGAAGAAGTCTTCCGTACCGAAATTGCCGGATTTCAGCGTAATGGCGAATGTGTCTCCACCGCGCTCGGCAAAGCACCATGGCACACCGGGCGCTATTTCGCGTCCCACGCTCAAGCGGTCGGTTGCCAGCGCCTGCGTGACCGCGCCCGAGGTTTCGCCGCCGGCCACGACAAACCGCCTGATGCCGCTGTCAAATGCATCGCCGGCCAATGCCGCGAGCGCGTCTTCCACGACCTGGCCTGCCTTTTCACGCCCCAGTTTTTCCTGTGCTGCCGTCACATCGGCAGGCTCCGCCGTTGCAAAGATGATCTTCGGTGCTTTCGGGTCCTGTGCTGCCAGCCATTGCCGGGCCTGGGCCAGGGCGTCGGGGCCGGCTGCAAGGGTCAGTGGATCAAGCCTCAAAGCTGCGGCGTCGGCGCTGTAGTCGGCAACTTGCGCCCGCGTCATGGCGGAACATGAGCCAGACAGCACGATAGTACCGCGCGCGGTCGCGGGCGTGACAATATCAGCATCGGTGGCCGCCACACTGCCTTTCGCCGCCAGCAGGCGCGGCAGGTCCAGCGCCAGTGCACTGCCGCCGGTGATCAGTTTGAAACCCTGAACCGCTTCACAAATTGCAGCCAGGTCTGATTGCGAAATCGCATCGGGCACAATGTGCTGTACGCCGTTATAGGCCAGCCCGCGCAACTGGCTGGCTATGTGGGCAGAACCCTGGGCAATGTCGGGCCAGGCAATGTGTCCGACCTTGCCCTTTACCTGGGGGCTCAGCAGGCGCATCAGGTTGGCATCGCGCATGGGTGTCAGTGGATGGTCGCGCATCGGGCTTTCGTCAAGCGGGACATCGCCCACGAACAGATTGCCCATGTAGATCGACCGGCCGTTCTCGGGAAATGCCGGGCAGTAAATGGTCTGGGTGGTGCCTAACTGCGCCATCAGGGCTTCCGACACCGGGCCGATATTGCCGTCGGGCGTTGAATCGAATGTTGAACAGTACTTCCAGTACAACTGGGTCGCACCCCGCGCCATCAGCCAGTCGGCAGCTTTTCTGGTTGCCGTGATGGCGTCATCGACCGGTTCGGTCCGGCATTTGAGTGCGATCACCTCGAACGGGGACGGCGGGCTGTCGTCGTCTGCCGGCGGCACACCGATACGCAGGCCCACCTTGTGGCCTGACCTGGCCAGGATGGCGGCAAGGTCGCTGGCGCCGGTAAAATCATCGGCGATACAGCCCAGTGCGATACTCATGTCCTGCCACCCTCTTGCTTGCCCGGCGTCATGCCGCCATGTTGCGCACGCGACATCTGTTGTTCGATTTGGCTCACTGTTTAGAAGTAAACCACATGACACTCAAGGCACTCACCCTCGGTTCGGCCGTAATAGATATCATCGTCACCATCGCGCCGGAGCGTATCGAGCATATGCGCATGCGCAATGCGGAAGCCTCATACCTGCTGGTCGAGGAAGGCCGCAAGGTCGATGCGGAATCAGTGACCCGCCATATTGGCGGAGGCGGCGTCAATACGGCAGTGTCCCTGTCGCGGCTGGGCTTTGATACGGCAGCCCTTGTGAAAACCGGCGCAGGCCGCAATGCAGAAGATGTCATCGAGCGGCTTGAACGTGAAAACGTGTCGCGGGATTTCCTGATCAGCGACGGTGCGCTTGCAACCGGCTCTTCAGTGTTGCTGTCGTCGCACGAACACAATGCCGGCATTTTTACTGCCCGTGGCGCCAATACGGCGCTGGTGCCGCGCGATCTAGCCGACGCGGCTTTTGAACGCGACTTGGTTTTCATTTCCGGATTGTCGAACGAGTCCGCCGACTGTTTTCCCCATGTAATCGGCAAGGCCAGTGCCGCCGGTGCCCGCATCGCCACCAACCCCGGCATCCGGCAATTGTCGTCACGCGCCGATGAGTTTTTCGCCTGTCTCGACCGGATTTCCATCCTGACCCTGAACCGGGTGGAATCAGAGCAGCTTGTGCCACGCCTGATTGCGGGCGGCACCGCCGACCAGCGCACCGTGATCAAGCCTGCCGGAGATCCCAACTCGCTGGTCGACAGGGGGCTGATGGCGGGCGGCTTCAACCTGCCGTTTGACAGTTATGTCCGGGCCATTACATCCCTGGGCGTCGACATGCTGCTGGTCACCAACGGTTCGG
>CALHUA010000085.1 GCA_938039915.1 uncultured Anderseniella sp. | reverse complement strand
CTCAAGGTCGGCAACGCCATGGAGGCAGGTCTGGCGATTGTGGCCATCGCCATTGCGCTCGACCGGGTGAGCCAGGCGATGGCGGCCAAGCAGGCACGCGGTCATGTGCACCAGGACGACGATGTCCGCAGCTTCTACCAGCGCTATCCAAACCTTGTGCTGGCGATTGCGGCGCTGCTGGTGACCACGGTCTTGTCGCTGGCGATACCCGCGTTTGCCAAGGTGCCGGCGGAGATCACCATTTCGACTGCACGGGCCTGGAAGGATGCCGTGACGTGGATAACGATCAACTGGTTTGACGTCATTGAAGCCTTCCGCGTCACACTCATTCTGTACGTGCTGAACCCGCTGCGTGCTTTCTGTGAAGGCTTTCCGTGGCTCGGCGCGGTGTTCCTGCTGGGGCTGGCGGGCTTCCAGCTTGGTGGCTGGCGCCTTGCCGCAACAGTTGCCGCCCTGACAACTTTCTGCGCCGCTACCGGCTTGTGGGAAAAGACAATGGCCACGGTCTATCTGTGTGGCATCTCAGCGTTTGTCGCCTGCCTCTTTGGAATTCCGCTGGGTTTGATGGCGTCGCGCAGCGACCGGTTTGAACGCTTTCTGACACCGATCATAGATACGCTTCAGACCATGCCGTCATTCTGCTTCATCATTCCGGTTGTGATGCTGTTCCGTATAGGCGACGTCACGGCAATGATCGCAACGGTCGCCTTCGCGATCGTGCCTGCGATTCGCTACACCAATCACGGCATTCGCCAGGTGCCTGCCTCACTGATCGAGGCAGCCAAGGTGTCGGGATGCACCAGGACGCAGACCTTCTTCAGGGTGCAGCTGCCGGTTGCCCTGCCGGAAATCATGCTGGGCATCAACCAGACTATCCTGATGGCGCTGGCCATGATCATCATCTGCGCCATGATCGGCACGCGCGATCTTGGACAGGAGGTGTTCATCGCGCTGTCCAAGGCGGATGCAGGGCGCGGCATTGTTGCCGGGCTGGCAATTGCCTTCATCGGCATTACAGCCGACCGGCTGTTCAATGCCTGGAGCGCGCGGACCCGCGCCAGACTTGGGTGAGACGATGATACAAACCAGTTCGCAGGAAGACCGCATACAGTCATTGCCACTCTGGCAGGGGCCAGTTGACATCTCGTCTTTGCATGGCGGTTTGAGCAATGAGAGTTTCGTGGTGGTGGATGCCGGCCAGCGTTACGTCGTCCGCTTCGGCCAGGATTTTCCGTTTCACCATGTCTATCGCGACCGCGAGGTGATGGCCACGCGGGCCGCTCATGCAGCCGGCTTCGCGCCAGAACTGGTGCACGCGGAACCGGGTGTGATGGTATCGCGGTTTATCGACGGCAAAACCTATGACGAGGCGGACGTCCAGGACAATGCGGAGGAAATCGCTTCGCTCCTGCGCCGGTTCCATGAGACCATGGCGCCGCAGGTCAGCGGGGCAGGGTTCATTTTCTGGGTGTTCCATGTCATTCGCGATTACGCCAAGACGCTGGCAGCCGGAAACAGCCGGATGAGTGACAAGCTGCCCCGGTATCTGGAGCTTGCCGAGGCGCTGGAAAAGGTGCAGGCAGCAATGCCGATCGTGTATGGACACCATGACCTGCTGCCCGCCAACTTCATCCATGACGGGTCACGCCTGTGGCTGATCGATTTCGAGTATGCCGGTTTCGGCACGGCCATGTTTGATCTTGCCGGCGTTACCTCGAACGCAGGCTTCGACCACGACCAGACGGAAGAGTTCCTGACCCGCTATATGGGCCGGATGCCGGACGCTGCACTCTTGCAGAGCCACGCCGCAATGCAGTGCGCATCGCTGCTGCGTGAAGCCATGTGGAGCATGGTTTCGGAACTGCACCTGAATGCACCGGGCGTCGACTATGTTGCCTATACAACCGAAAATCTTGAAAGGCTGGGGCACAGCCTGGTCGCTTATCAGACAGCTTATGGAAAGGTCTGAAGACAAATGCCGGTTCCGACACATGCTGAGATCGTGGTCATCGGGGGTGGGATTATCGGCTGTTCGACGGCCTATCATCTCGCCCGTGACCACAAGGCCGACGTGGTGCTGCTTGAACAGGGCCAACTGACATCCGGGTCCACCTGGCATGCAGCCGGTCTGGTCGGACAGTTGCGGTCGTCTGCTTCAATTACCCAGGTCCTGAAGTACTCGGTCGACCTGTACAAGAACCTCAGCGAAGAAACCGGACTGGAAACCGGCTGGAAGATGACCGGGTGCCTGCGGCTTGCCTGCAATGAGGATCGCTGGACCGAGTACAAACGCCTGGCTACCACCGCCGGCAGTTTCGGCATGGAGATGCATCTGGTCTCGCCAGAAGACGTGAAGAAGATGTGGCCGCTGATGCAGGTCGAAGACCTGGTTGGTGCAAGCTGGCTGCCGACCGACGGTCAGGCCAGCCCGTCCGACATCACCCAGTCACTGGCCAAGGGCGCACGCATGCACGGCGCGAACCTGATCGAGGGCGTGCGGGTCACCGGGTTTCAGATGGATGGTGACCGCATTACCGCCGTCGAGACAACCGACGGCACCATTCAGTGTGAGAAAGTTGTCAACTGCGGCGGCCAGTGGGCCCGGCAGGTCGGGGCCATGGCCGGCATAAACGTGCCGCTGCAACCGGTAAAACATCAGTACATCATCACCGAAAAGATCGACAGTCTGGCGAGCGATGCTGCCACGATCCGCGATCCTGATCGATTTACCTATTACAAGGAAGAAGTCGGCGGACTGGTCCTGGGCGGTTATGAACATAACCCGATCGCCTGGACCACCGGCGACGTGCCGGATGATTTTCAGTTTCAGTTATTCGATGATGACTGGGAGCATTTCGAACAGCATCTGGACCAGGCCGTGGCCCGCATGCCGGTGCTTGAAACAGCCGGCATCAAGCAGATGATAAACGGTCCGGAGAGCTTTACACCGGACGGCAATTTCATTCTGGGATCTGCTCCTGAGTGCGCCAACATGTTTGTCGGTGCCGGTTTCAACGCCTTCGGCATTGCATCCGGTGGCGGAGCAGGCTGGGTGCTGGCGCAATGGGTGGTGTCCGGTGAAGCGCCGATGGACCTGTGGGTGGTGGATATCCGCAGGTTCTCAGGCCTGCATGAAGATCGGGACTGGGTATGCGAGCGCACCCTGGAAGCCTATGGCAAGCACTACACCATCGGCTTCCCGCACGAGGAGTATTCCTCCGGGCGGCCACGCATCATTTCTCCCTTGTATGAACGCCTGAAACAACATCGTGCCGTATTCGGGTCCAAGCTCGGGTGGGAACGGCCAAACTGGTTTGCACCTGAAGGAATGGAGCAGCACGACGTCTATTCGATGGGACATCAGAACTGGTTTGCACCGGTCGCGGAAGAACACCGGCTGGTACGCGAAAGTGCCGGTATTTTCGACCAGTCGTCGTTCGCCAAGTATGAATTGTCAGGCCCCGGGGCCGCCGCAGCCCTTGACTGGGTGTGCGCCAACAATATCACCAAAGGACCTGGCCGCTTGACCTATACCCAGATGCTGAATTCCAGGGGCGGAATTGAGTGCGACCTGACCGTCGCGCAACTGGCGGAGGATGAATTCTACATTGTCACCGGCACCGGATTCCGCACCCATGACGCATCCTGGATTCAGGATCACATGCCGGAAGACTGCGACGCGACACTTGTCGATGTGACTGAACAATGGGGAACCCTCTCGCTCATGGGGCCGCGCGCGCGCGACGTCCTGTCAGGAGTTACAGACCAGGATGTTTCCAACCAGGCGTTCCCGTTTGGCCATGTTCGCGAAATCGGGATTGCGGGGCACCCCGTCCGCGCCCTGCGCGTGACCTATGTGGGTGAACTGGGCTGGGAACTGCACGTACCGATTGCGGCCACCGGCGAGGTGTTCGATGCACTGATGGCGGCGGGCGCACCGTTCGACGTGCGCCCGGTCGGATACCGCGCCATTGAATCCCTGCGGCTGGAGAAGGGCTTCCGTGCATGGAGTTCCGACATCACGCCGAACGATACGCCGTTTGAGGCAGGCCTCGGCTGGGCGGTGAAATTGAAATCGGGAATGGATTTCATGGGAAGGGCCGCATGTGAACGTGTGTCCAATCAGCGCCTGGTCAAGAAACTCGCCTGTTTCACCGTAGATGACAGGCAAGTGGTGCTGCTGGGCCGTGAGACCATCCTGCGTGACGGTGAGTTTGCCGGCTATCTGAGCAGCGGCGGTTTCGGCCACACGGTAGGTAAACCCATTGGTCTTGGTTATGTCCGCAACCAGGACGGGGTCGATGATGACTGGTTACAGGAGGGACGCTACGAACTGGTTGTGGCAACCGAACGTGTCCCGGCCAGGTTGCATCTCGATCCGCTCTACGATCCGGCTGCTGCGCGCGTAAGATCCTGAGACGACTGTCCAGCTGATTTCGGCGAGGCGATTTGACTTCGCGCAAGGCCGTATTCGCTGCGCAGCGATAGACTGACACCATCAGAACCAGCAAGAGGTGACATCTGATGGTCACACGCAGAAAACTTGTCATCGGCACCGGCGCTGCGGCGATTGCGGGCGCCGCTGGATACCCTATGCTGACCGGGGCAGGGACGGCCTATCGGGACGCAGTCCGTCAGAGCTGGGCAGCAAAGTCGCCATCGCAAACAGGTGAGTTCGACTATCTGGTCCACTACGCAACCCTGGCCGCCAACAGTCATAACACCCAACCCTGGATATTCTCGGAAGTTGGAAAGACCGTGGTCATTCGACCGGATATGGGACGTGCAACGCCCGCTGCAGATCCGGATCATCATCATTTGTACGCCAGTCTCGGTTGTGCGGCCGAGAACCTGTCGCTGGCAGCCATGGCCGCCGGTAGCAGGACATCGGCAAACTTCAACCCGGATGGCGATGGAGCAGTCGAAATTGATCGGATTGCCGGGCGCGCGGAACAAGAAGCGTTGTTTGGTGCCATTCTGGAACGTCAATGCACGCGCTCCGAATACGACGGCCGCACAGTGAGCGCCTCGGACATCGCGCAATTGGAAGCAGCGGCAAAGGTAGACGGTTGCACGCTCATTGCGATTCCTGATCGGGATCGCATTGAGCAGCTGCTGGCACTGGCCATTACTGCCAATACCATCCAGGTAGAAGACGCGAAATTCACAGAAGAACTGAAACAATGGCTTCGCTTCAATGGCGGACAAGCCGCTGAAACCCGTGACGGACTGTACAGTGCATGCGCCGGCAATCCATCACTACCGCCATTCCTGGGGCGCATCATGTTCGACCTGTTGTTTTCTGCGGGATCCGAAAACGACAAGTTGGCAAAACAGCTCAGGTCGTCCGCCGGGCTTGCCGTCTTCGTAACCGAAAGGGACGACAAGGCCCATTGGGTTCAGTCCGGGCGCAGCTACCAGCGGTTTGCGCTGCGGGCGACGACGCTTGGTATCAGGCATGCTTTTGTCAATCAGTTCGTCGACGTACCGACCGTGCGGGCCGAGTTTTCGAAAGTACTCGGTATCGGAAACCAGCGCGCTGATCTCGTGGTCCGCTATGGTTATGCGCCCGCTATGCCCCGGTCGCTGCGGCGGCCGATAGGTGAGGTGATTGTCTAGAGACGCTTCTTTCACAAAAGGAACCATCAAGTTGCGTACGTTGATTGTCTTTTATTCCCGCACAGGGACCACAGCCACCATTGCCAAGTCTTTGGCCAATCGGTTGGATGCCGACGTGCGCGAGATAGGCTGTGGCAGATACGCAGGCGGTCTGTTGCACTACCTGCTGGCCGGTTACGACAGTGTGCGTGGCAACCTGCCGGAAATCGAGATGACGGAGTTTGCTGCCGAACAATATGACCTGGTGATGATCGGCACGCCAATATGGACAAGCCATCCCTCACTGCCGGTCCGGACGTTCCTGAACCGGAAACCTGAACTCCCCGCGCGGGTCGCGGTTTTCCTGACCCACGGCGGTCATTCACCGCCACAGACCTGCATCGACGAGTTGGCGGAACTGCTGCCGGTGCCGATTGAAGCAAAGCTGACATTCAACAGCGCGCAGGTTTCAGACGGCAAGTTTGCAGATGATGTCGCTGATTTTGCAAATGAACTGGAGAGCCGGTCACACCGGTAATCGGTACGTCGCCTGGAGCCGGATAATTTCATCATGTTGCCCTAGCAATTGACGGCAAGGACGGATAACATATTCACAAATTTATATGTTTGGAGTCTCAATCATGCTTGATCGCCGCGAGTTTCTGGCCACGACCTTTGCTGCCGGAGTTGCGCTTCCCGCACTGCACGCACCGGCTTTTTCGAAAACATCGTTCCAGATTGGCAAGGGGACCGTCGACATTGTCAGCGACGGACACCTTGAACTGCCGACCGGCATGGTGCTGGGTCGGGTGCCGGAAGCGGACCGGGCAGCTTTCCTTTCCGCGAACAATCTGCCCAGCGATGTGGTTCGCTCCTCGTTGAATCTGACATTGTATCGCGACGGCGAGCGTACGGTGCTGTTTGACGTTGGATCAGGACCCAATTTCATGCCAAGTGCCGGCAAGCTGGGAGAGGCGCTGGAGGCTGGAGGTATCGCGGCTGACGACGTGACCCATGTTGTCTTCACCCACGCCCATCCCGATCACATCTGGGGCGTGCTTGATGACTTTGACGAGCTGGCCTTTGGCAATGCTGAATATCTGATGTCGGGCTCGGAATGGGATTACTGGTTCAGCCCTGAGACGGTCAACAAGGTGCCTGAAAATCGCCAGTCATTCGCCGTTGGTGCCCGGCGCAACATGGCAGCCATTGAAGACAAGTGTTCCAGATTCAAGGCTGGCGCAGAGGTTCTTCCCGGCATTGCGGCGGTGGATACCGCAGGCCATACGCCCGGGCATACATCGTTTCACATACAGCAGGGCAGCGACAGCGTGATGGTCATCGGCGATGTCATCACCAACCCGCTTTATTCGTTTTCAAACCCGGACTGGCAGATGGGCACCGACAGCGATGCGGAGCTGGGTGTCAAGGCACGCAAGATGCTGCTGGACCGGATGGCTGCGGAAAAAATGCAGATCATCGGTTATCACTTGCCGCATCCGGGTACAGGTTATGTCGAACGCAAGGATGCAGCTTTCGCCTATGTCGCATCATAACGGAGACCAACTGACAATGACTATCGTCCGCAGAATTATTGCCGTGCTCGTCCTGTGCCTGTTGCCATCGGCCGCGCAGGCGGATCAGAACATTCCGGACCAGTATCCGGCCTCCTTGCTGTATTCAAAGCCGGTTGAAGTGATACCCAATGTCTGGACCTCAATCGGTGCAACCGCACCTCCCACCTATGACAATGCCGGACATAACAACAATCTCAGCTTTCTGGTGACCGGCGACGGCGTGATCGTCATCAACGGGGGTGGCAGTTACGGCCTTGCCGAAGCCCTGCACACCGAAATCAAAACTGTGACCGACCAGCCGGTCAAACTCGTCATCAATGAAAATGGCCAGGGACACGCGGCACTTGGCAACTGCTACTGGGCAGAGCAGGGGGTGAAGATACTGGCCCATGAAGATGCTGCTGAGGAATTCAAGACCAACGGTCACCAGATCCTGGAAGCTGCCAGGCAGCGGCTGAAGGACAGGGCGGACAAGACGTGTGTGAAAGAACCGGACGAAACCTTTTCCGACAGGAAGGACGTGTCCCTTGGATCGATGAAGGTCGAGGTTCTGCATCTCGGCCCCGCCCACAGTGCCGGCGACACCCAGGTGTGGCTGCCGGAGGAAAAGCTGGTGATTGCCGGCGACATGGCGTTCCACGAGCGGCTGCTGCCGATCTTCGATGATACGGAGACCGCCGCCTGGCTGGAAACCTGGGAAAACGAGTTTGAAAAACTTGGCGCTGTCTATGTCGTCCCGGGCCATGGTCATCCGACCAACATGGCGCAGGTACGCCGCTATACCCGTGACTACCTGGTTTATCTGCGCGGCAAGATAAAGGACCACATCGATGCCGGGGGTGGGCTGGACAAGGCATTTTACGTGGACCAGTCGCCTTACAAGCACCTGCACACCTTCGATGAACTCGCCACCAGAAATGCCGGCCGGGTGTTCCAGCAGATGGAGTTTGAATAGCACCGGTTCGCGATTGGGGGCTTGAACGAACGCGTCGTTTGATATAAAGAACACTTCTGAATGTATGCATATGTTGGCACGGTGCCAGCTTCAGGAGTGGTCCGATGATCGAGCAGCTTGACCTTTTACGTGAAGAGTACGGCACCGCCACACTCGTCGTGTGGGGAGCCTTTTTCATTGGTGTTTTGTTTGGAATAATTGCTGAATTCAGCCGTTACTGCGCACGGGCAGCACTGGCGGAGTGGGCGCCGGGCAGCGAGCGGTCTGAAGCCTCCGCCAAGGGTTATCCGCGGTCCAAGCAATACCTGGCCGCGGTGCTCGTTGCATTGGCAGGGACCCAGGCGCTGTTCGTTTCTCAGAACATTGATCTTGCTCAGTCCATATACTGGTCAGTACCGATCCGCCCGGCAGCGCTAATCGCCGGCGGCCTGCTGTTCGGCGCCGGCATGGTTCTGGCAGGCGGCTGTGTCTCCAGACTGCTGGTGCTGGCCGCATCGGGCAATGGCCGTTCCATCGTCACCTTGCTGATCACCGGTATTGCCGGATATGCCACCTTGCGCGGCATTCTGTCTTATCCGCGTATCTGGCTGGAAAGTGCCTGGTCACTGGAGACAGCGCCGGCGCAATTGTATGAGGCAGGCGCCGTATCGTCTTTGTCTGTGGCCGCCGGCATCGCCTTTGTCCTGATCGGCTTGCTCGGTCTGCTGGTTGTCAGGTCAGGTTCGAAAGGCCTGCTGACAGGTGCGGCGGTCGGACTGGTTGTTGTTGCCGGCTGGGCCGTGACCGGCATCGTTGGTGCCGATGAGTTTGAACCTACCCAGCTTGCTTCGTTGAGCTTTGTGGCACCGGCAGGAGAAACCATCCAGTATCTGATGATCTTTACCGGAGACACCATCCGCTTCTCGGTCGCGCTGCTGGGTGGTGTGCTGGTCGGCGCATTCGCCAGCGCCCTGGTGGGCCGCCGCCTGCGGCTGACGGGTTTCACGGCGGAAAACTCCCTGGCCCGGTATCTGGCAGGCGGACTTTTGATGGGCTTTGGCGGTGTGACGGCACTTGGGTGCTCGGTCGGCCAGGGCCTGTCCGGTATCAGCACAGCGTCGCTGTCGTCCATCATCGCAGTACTGGCAATCGCGGCAGGCGGCTATGGCATGATGCGGCTGCGGGCGTCGCGCACCAAACCGGTCATTGCGACTGATCTGCAACCCGCAGAATGAAAGCGGCTGTGCAAGATCAAATATCAGGCTGCCGTTTCATCACCCGGTTGACAGCATCCTGGAGCACTTCGCGCACGGAACCGTAGACAAGGATCTGCAGGCCGAGCCAGGCGCCGCAGAACATGGCCGCTAGTGCCACAGGTGCGGTAAAGGCCAGCAGTGATGCAGCCGACAGGCCCTGGCCGACAGTGCAGCCGACGGCGGTCACGCCACCAAACCCCATCAGCGCGCCGCCGAGTATCTGCCGGCGCATTTCACGGGCATCGTCGCACGCTTCCCAGCGGAAATGGCGTTGGGCCAGGGTGGTGACAGTCGCGCCCAGTATGACGCCGGTTACGGCACCGATGCCGAACTGCAGCGATGCGCCGGTTGCCGTCATGACATAGACAAGTGTGTCGCCCGGCGGACCGGTGAAGGTGAAGGATTCCAGCCGGTGCGGATCAAATGGATCATTGGCCAGGTAGCCGGTGACGAACCAGCCGGCGATGATTGCTGTGCCGACGATCAGGCCCGCCGTCAGAAAGCGTGGCGAGCTTCTCAGATCACGGCTGGTGAGGGCGGCTGCAGCAATGGCTGCAGCCATCAGGTAAGCCCAGGTGTGCACTGTACCGCCAAGCTGGGAGGCAGCTGTGTGGGCGATGCCTGCAGGCTGTTCCAGTTCGGTGGGGATATCAAACAGGTAGACGCGCAAATAGGCGGAAAGCCCGTTCATGGTGGCATAAGCCGTGATGCCCAATACCAGGAAAGTCACGACGGATTTCAGGTCGCCGCCGCCGACGCGGGCCAGGGTTCCATACCCGCATGTGCCGACCAGCGACATGCCCAGGCCGAACAGGAATGAGCCAAAGGCTGTCGCCAGGATGGTGGTCGGTGAGATTAGATAAAAACTGCCGGCTACGTCGATGATGCCGGACTGGTCCAGTGCGTAGGTTCCCGCAATGGCCACGGCAATCGCCAGGCCCCAGGCTGATAACCGTCCACGGCTGCCGCCAAGGCATGCATCCTCGATGGCACCGAGCGTGCAGAATCTTCCCCACCGGGCTGCGAAGCCCAGTGCCATACCTCCGGCGAGGCCGCCAATGGCGGCAATCGTGCCTGGAGACAGCTCGACCATCTCTCGTTTTCTCCCTGGATCAGGGCAGGTTGTCCTGCCTTCTGCAATATGCCGGCTTTCAGCCTGACTGCCTGCCGTGTTGCAGGCAGGCGCTCACGATACAGCTTTACCCGTTATTGTCATCTTCGGCACAGAACATGCCGTAAAGAACCGTAATCATCTGCTTCACGCGTTCGTCGCCGATTGTGTAATAGATCGTCTTGCCGTCGCGGCGCGCATTGACCAGCCCTTCGAGGCGCAACCGGGCCAGTTGCTGGGATACGGCTGCCTGGCGCGCAGACAATAATTGCTCCAGTTCGGTAACCGTGCATTCGCCCTGCGACAGCCGGCATAAAATCGCCAGCCGGCCTTCATGTGCCAGTGCTTTCAGAAAATCCGTGGCATCCTTGGCACTCGACATCATGTCGTCGAGCGAGTGGTCGAACTTCAGTTGGGCATTCGCCATGGTGAAATACCTGTTTCCTTATGATTTCGGTTCGGCGCTGGCAGATGTATCCGTATTGCCGGTTTCTGTCTTGTCTATCTTGTCCAGCATCTGCTGCAGCATCGGCCAGAAGAAGTGCCCGCCTGGATAGCCGCGCAACCGGTCAATCTCGCGGCCATTGTGCCAGACCACGAATGTGGGGGTATAATTGGCTTTTTTCAGGCCTTTCAGGTCCGCCGGCAGCGGAGCGTGGATATCGACCCGGCGCAAGGGAGCAAGCTTGCCTTCTTCCGTTTTCGGGTAGGCCACGCCGACCTCTTCATTCCACACTTCGCACCAGTGACAACCGTCCTGCTCAAGCATGATGAGCTGCGCGGCCGTCGCGCCGACCGGCGCTGCAGCGAGGACAGCAAATCCCAAAGCCAGTGCCGTCGGTATGCCGAAGAATCTGTTGCGAAGAGCTTTCATGCATGACACCTTACAACAAATTACAAAATTTGAATATGAACTTCTTGTGAGTTCGGCGGGAGTGATTTGTGGACCTGGAAATCAGCTATGCGGCAGCGTTGGTGGCGGGGGTCTTGTCCTTCGCCTCGCCGTGTGTGCTGCCGCTGGTTCCGCCTTACCTGTGCTTTCTTGCCGGGACCTCGATCAATGAATTGAGCGATGAAGACATGCCTGCCGATGCCTGGCGCGCGGTCGTGATGGCGGCAATTGCTTTTGTTGCAGGTTTTGCGACGGTGTTCGTCGCGCTTGGGGCCAGTGCCTCGTTCATCGGCAGTTTCGTGACCGATCACCTCGAAATCCTGGCCAAGATTGCCGGTGTCATCATCATCGTCCTGGGCCTTCATTTCATGGGCATCTTCCGGATTCCGTTTCTGTATCGTGATATCAGGATGCAGGGCCCGGCCAAGGCCGTCGGTCTGC
>CALHUA010000084.1 GCA_938039915.1 uncultured Anderseniella sp. | reverse complement strand
ATCAGGGCTTTGAAATCATGATCGGCTGCATGCTGGCGACTTCGCTGGCCATGGCCCCGGGCCACATCGTGGCACAGCGCGCCCGCGTGGTGGATCTTGATGGTCCGCTACTACTGGCCAGGGACCGCGAACCAGGCATACGCTTCGACGGATCTCTGATGTATCCGCCACCGCCCGCGCTCTGGGGCTAGTGCACCAGGCGGATTGTGTTAACCTCAGACAGTCGTCATTCCGGCGAACGCTGGAATCCATGGCGCCGCTTGCGCCTGCCAATCAGGAAGCATTGGATCCCAGCCTTCGCTGGGATGACGTGGGAGAGAGGATTCAATCCGAAGCACAAAGTGCCGAGGCAAGGCCGACCGGCCGCCGCACGAAGTGCGCCCTCGCGGAGCGCAGCCGTCAGGCTGCTGGCGTGAGCGGCTTAATGTGAAGCAAACTCAAGTGAATGTGATCTGTTCCGCAATATCGTCGTTATACGGTGCAAGCATGCTCGTAACGAGTACGCTTTCCTAATTCCTCAACCAGACAGGGGTACGTCCGATGACCAAATCCAATATTTCCCGCCGCAACATCCTGGCAGGCGCAGCCGTTGCCACTGCTGCAGCACCGTTTGCAGGCTCTTTAGCCGTCTCACCGGCTGCCGCGAAGGCGCCGATGGGCAAGGTGGATCACCCGACGCATCGCCGGTTCAAGCTGGGCGAGTTCGACATCACAACCATCAATGACGGCGCCATCAACCTGGAAAACCCGCAAGCCATTTTCGGCACCAATGCCTCGAAGGAAGACTTTGAAGCCCAGGCCAAGGCCAATTTCCTGCCCACCGACAAGCTGCAGATCGGCTTTACACCGGTGATCATCAATACCGGCAGCGAACTTGTGCTGTTTGACACCGGCAACGGCGAGGCCCGCATGCCGGCTGCCGGCCAGTTGATCCACTCCACGCTGAAAGCCGCCGGCTACACGCCTGACCAGGTCGACAAGGTCGTCATCACCCACTATCACCCGGACCACATTGGCGGGCTGATGATGGGCGGCAAGCCGACCTTTGCCAACGCAAGCTATGTGGCGGCCGCCAACGAACATGATTTCTGGTCGGCGCCTGAGCGCATGTCGGGCGGCACCGAACGGGTGGCCAAGCTGACCGCCAGCAATGTCGCCCCGCTGGCCGACAAGATGACGTTCGTGAAAGACGGGGATGACGTCGCAGCAGGCATTCGCGCCATGGCGACAAACGGCCATACCCCCGGACACACGGCGTATTCCATCGAAAGCGGCGGCAAGCGCATCATCGTGGCCGGTGACTTTGCCAACCAGCCGGCGCTGTCGATTGCCAGGCCCGACTGGCATGTGAAATTCGACATGGACAAGGATGCAGCCGTCGCCACGCGCAAGAAGATGCTCGACATGCTGGCCGCAGACCGGGTGCCGTTCACCAGTTATCACATGCCGTTCCCGGCGGTCGGTTACATCGATAAGACCGCCGACGGCGGGTATCACTATGTGCCGGTGAGCTACCAGCTCGACGTGTAACAGCCAATCGGCTACCTGCCACGCAGCCAGTTGCGATAGCTCGCAGCGTCATCGACGTCTGCAAGCTGTCGCAGCAGTTTCACCGACGCCCCATCCAGGTTCGCCATGGTATCGGCCAGGGCGTACTCGCTTGACCAGCGCACATTGTCGAATATCTGCCGCACCGTACGCCTGCGCGATTGCCCGACAAGCCAGTAACCACCGTCCGGCGCAGGCCCGAACACGGCATCATGACGCCCGAGCTGACGGAAAGCTTCCGCAATATCGGCGCACTCGATGTTCGGAATATCACTGCCGATGATGACTACCGGGCCAACGGGCAGTGTATTGAACATGCGTTGCATGCGATCGCCGAGGCCGCCGGCTCCCTGATCCACCACATTGACATTCCCCGGCCAGACCCTGGCATGGAGCTCGTGCACACCCGACACGGCGACCCATGTCTGCCAGCGCGGGTCGCGCGACAGTGTGTTCAGTGTCGCCGCCAGCATGACGCGATAGGCGCGGGTCGCCTCCATGGCGCCGATGCCGGCACCGAGCCGGGTCTTGACCCGTCCGATGCGGGGTTGCTTGGCCATGACCAGCAAATGTTGCGGGCGCGGGCTCATTTGTAAAACCGGCTGATCCGCTCAGGCGACACACCAACAGACCACATTGCAAGGCAGGTCAGGTTGCGGACGATACGCGCAACATAGCCGTCGCGGACGTAGCGTTCAGCGCTGGTGATCGCGGGCACGTCCAGATAGGTCAGGCGCGATCTGCCAATGCGGCTGACCAGATCAACATCTTCCATCAAAGGCAGAGGCCTGAACCCGCCGGCCTCGTCATACAAAGCGCGCGACACCAGCAATCCCTGGTCTCCATAGGGCATGGCGAACAGCGCGCACCGCAACACAACAAGTTTCTCCAGAATTCGCGCCTTGATGCTGGCGTCGTCAAGTTTGAAGCGAAACACCGCAGCCTCGCCACTGCTTTCCATGTGGGCCCGCACCGCCGGGGCCCAGCCTGCGCCGAGCACGGTATCTGCGTGCAGGAACAACAGCCAGTCGCCGGTTGCAGCCTTCGCGCCCGCAGCCATCTGAACGCCGCGCCCGGACGGGCCATGCAACAGCACGGCGCCAAACTCGGTGACCTCGGGCGAGGTCACGGACCCGCCGTCGGCCACGATGATTTCGTCAATACCGGCCTCGTCCCTGTGGCTGGCCAGACAGGCAAGGGTGCGCGGCAAACTGGCATTGGCATTTCGGGTTGGGATGATGACCGACAGCATGATGGCCGGACAATAGCGTCGCCACGGATGAGTGGGAACATGTGATTTCCACATTTTTGTTCTTGTTATGTTCTTTTTCTTGATATAGCATTTTCTCATTATGAACATGACCCCCTCCAGGCTGGACCTGTCCAGCGCACCCGCAACAGCTGCTGCACCGCCGCAGGTCAAGGCGCGCGGACGCGGTGTCGGCAGCAATTCGAGCGGGCGGTTTGAAGCCTTCAAGCGGTCAGGCATCGACGATGGCTGGCACCGTGAGGATGAAGACCTGCCGGTCCTGAAAACCCATGTGACCGAAGAGGCGGCGCGCTCGATCATCGCCCGCAATATCTCGCCGGATATCTCGTTTGACCGCTCGATCAATCCGTATCGCGGCTGCGAGCATGGCTGTTCTTACTGCTATGCACGCCCCAGCCATGCCTATCTGGGCCTGTCTGCCGGGCTCGATTTCGAAAGCCGGCTGTTTGCCAAGACCAACGCGGTTGAACTGCTGCACAAGGAACTGGGCGCAAAGGGCTATGAACCGGCAACCATTGCACTGGGGGCCAATACCGATCCCTACCAGCCGATTGAGCGGCAGTACCGGCTGACGCGGGATATCCTGAAAGTCCTGGACGAGTGCAATCATCCGGTCGGCATTGTGACGAAATCCGCACTGGTGACCCGCGACATCGATCTTCTCAAGCCCATGGCCGAGAAAGGCCTGGTCAAGGTCGCGCTGTCGATCACCACGCTGGACCACAAGCTGTCGCGCCAGATGGAACCGCGTGCCTCTGCCCCCGGCAAGCGGCTGCAGGCGCTTGAGCTTTTGTCAGCGGCAGGCATTCCCACGGTCGCCATGACCGCCCCGATCATCCCGGCGATCAACGACATGGAAATCGAAAAACTGCTCGGCGCGGCACAGGCGGCGGGTGCGCGCGAGGCAGGCTATGTCCTGCTGCGCCTGCCGCACGAATTGAAGGAGCTGTTTCGCGAGTGGCTGGAGCGGGAATTTCCCGACCGGGCAAAGCACGTGATGAACCTGGTGCGCGACATTCGCGGCGGCCGCGACAATGATCCCGAATTCGGCGCGCGCATGACCGGGCGCGGCCCCTATGCCTGGCAGATCGGACGACGGTTCGAGCTTGCCTGCAAACGGCTGGGCCTCAACAAGGCGAAGCTGAAACTGCGCGCCGACCTGTTCGAACGGCCCATTCAGCCGGGTGAACAGCTTTCGCTGCTTTAGGATCAAAACCCTAGTTCAACCAGTCGAAAACGTACCCGACGGCCAATGAGCCGGACAATGCCAATGCCAGATAGAGAAGAAACGGCTTGAGTCGGAGCACCGGGAAGATCGCCATTGCGCCCCAGACGCTGACCACGCCGCCGGAGACCAGAAAGGCCATGGCAGCGCCTGGTGACATGCCGTGATCCATCAATCCGCGCGTCAGCGGCAGGGCGGCATAGCCGTCCAGATAGGCAGGCGCGCCGACGAATACGGCAAACGGGATGGCCCACCAGACATCACTGCCGACATAGGCCGACAGGGCATCAGGCTGCAAAACCGCATTAAGCGCATATTCGGCGGCAAATGCCGGAATGAGGCAAATCAGGATCAGCCTCGTTGTCGCCGCTGCGTTCTCGCGAAAAATGCTCCTGCGCTGCCGGTCCTTCCAGATGCGCGGATCAAACGGCAATTGAGCACTACAATTGCGTTGCGACAGATTTCCGACGATCCGGTTGTTGCGCAGGGACGCCGTTGCCCAGCCCCGACCGGCGAACAGTGACGTGATCGCCCCGCCCCATAACCCCAGGCCAAACGCCGCCACGGTTTTGCCGACTGCAAACCCGACACCGAGAGTGGCCGCCGTGGTTGCCAGCATGGCCGGGTCGGTAACCGGCGACGACAGCCAGAAGGCCATGACCGGGGCCAGGGGCACACCGGCGGCCAGCAATCCGGCCATCAGCGGCAGTACGGTAACGCCGCACACGGGCGTAATCGCGCCCACTGCAGAAGCCGCGAAGACGGCATAGACCGTGCGCCCGTCAAAGAGACCCGCAATATGACTGCCTGCGCCGCTGGCCATGATCCAGGCAGCCAGAATGATACCGGGGATGACAATCGGCGCCACCACAACCAGACCCCAGAACACAAATCCGGCCATTTCAACCAGGGTTTGCGGCCACATCAGCAAGAAGACCAATCCAGCCACCGCCGCCACAACCAGCACGAGTTTCATCGAAACAGGACCTCTGGCCGGTTGACTTTGTTCAGACATGGATTGCGCTCCGCTTACATTGGGTTCTTGGAAAATGCGCCCGAATGAGCCATATGTAAAACGGGTAATACAAAAATCAGCTATGAGAATTTCCGATGAATCAATTGAACAGCGACCTGTTGCGCACCTTTCTGGCGGTTGCGGAGACCGGCAGCATGACAGACGGCGCTGCCCGCATATTCCGCTCGCAATCTGCTGCCAGCCTGCAGATCAGAAAGCTGGAGGACATGCTCGGTCAGCCGGTGTTTGACCGGCATGGGCGCGGGGTTGTCCTGACCGCAACCGGTGAACGCCTGCTGCCGATTGCGCACGATGTCACCCGCACACTGTCGTCCGCCATGCGTGAACTGACATCGGACGGACTGCGTGGAAAACTCCGCCTCGGCATACCGGATGATCAGAACCAGCAAATGTTGTCGCAGATCATCAGCGAATTTGCCCAGTCCCACCCTCTGGTCGAGCTTGAAGTGTCGTGTGCGCTGAGCGCCGGGTTTCCGGCTGCCCTTGCTTCCGGTGACATGGACATTGCCGTCTACGAGGTGGAACAACCCGGCAGCGAACACGAGATACTGCGGGAGGAGCGGACCTTCTGGATGATGTCCCGGCATCATGACTTGCTGCAACGCGACCCGCTTCCGGTTGCCCTGTTCGATCGCGAGTGCTGGTGGCGCGACGCCGCGCTTGCCGCCCTGCAGGGATCAGGCCGTCGTTTCCGGATTGTCTATTCCAGCCAGAGTGTCACAGGTGTTGCCGCTGCCATCGAGGCAGGCGTTGCCGTCGGACTTCTGGGGCAATCGTCGCTGAACGCAAGTCTTGCATGCCTGGATACAACGCACGGCTTTGCCGACATGCCGACATCGAAACTTGTGCTTGGAATGCGAGACGGCGCTGATGATGCGCCAGTCAAGGCGATGAAGTCGGCGATCCGGCAAGCGTTTGCTGCAGCCTGAACATCCGCGCGGAAGCAGACCTGGAGTCGTTCACGCTCTGGCCACCACGGCCACATTCGTCGTATGGCTGGTCTGACAAGCCGTTCACCCTTCACGAAGAGAGCCGTCCCGTGGGCAGTGCAACCATCAATATCGTACTGCCGCTGTTCGCGATCCTGCTGGCGGGCTATTTTGCCGGCCGCTCCGGCCTGTTCGGCGAAACCAGCAGCGCGGTCCTGAACCGGTTCGTCTTCGTGGTGTCCCTGCCGTCACTGGTCTTCGTCTCCCTGTCCCGGGTCACCGTGGACCAGTTCTTCAACTGGCCGTTCCTGGGCACGCTGGGCGGCGGCATGCTGGCGACATTTCTCATCTCCGTGGCAGTGGCGCGGGTGGTGTTTCCCGGCGGCCTGGCACAGCTTGGTCTGCACGGGCTGACCGCCATGTACTCCAGCACCGGTTATATCGGGCTGCCGATCCTGCTGATTGCGTTCGGTAATGAGGCACTGGTGCCGGGTATCATCGGCGCGGTGATAACGGGTGCGGTGTTTCTGCCGCTTGCGATCATACTTGTAGAAATCGGCAATGGCGACAAGGCCAAGGCCTTCAGCCTGAAACCGCTTATCAACGTTGCACGCACGCCTGTATTCATGGCGACCGCAGCGGGCCTGCTGGTATCTGCATCGGGGTTCGATCTGCCCAAGCCGGTGGCGACGTTCTGTGACCTGCTGGGCGGCGCGTTCACCCCGTGCGCGCTGTTTTCGGCCGGGCTGTTCATGGTCGGCTGCTCGGTCAAGGGCGATGGCCGGGAAATCAGCTGGCTGGTGCTGATGAAGCTGGCGATCCATCCGATTATCACCTGGTGGCTGGCCTATCACGTGTTCGAGCTTGACGGCATACTGCCAGCGGTTGCCGTCATACAGGCGGCCCTGCCGTGCGGTGTGCCGGTGTTCGTTCTGGCCCAGCAATACCAGGTCTTCGTCGCGCGCGCCAATGCGGCAGTGGTGATTTCAACCGCCGTGTCGGTTGTAACCCTGTCCGTACTGCTGGGCGTGCTGGTCACATAAATTCGGTTGGATCAGGACGGTTTCCTGCCTGTGAACGTGGCGCCGATGGCGGCAGACATGACTGCCGCCGCAGCAAGCAGACCGTTCGCTTCGATTGTCTCACTGAGTAAAACGGCGCCGACTATCATTGCCACGACAGGTTCTATCGCCAGTATGATGCCATGCTTGCGCAGCGGCATGGTTTTCAGGGCTTCGAATTCCAGCACAGTTGGTATCGTCGTCGACAAAACCGCGACGCCCAGCACAATCAGCAGCACGGTCGGTGCAAACTGAAGCATGTCGCCGCTGACAGCGGCAAACGGCGTCAGCATCAGGGCCGCTACAATCATTGCCGGCGACAGGCCGCTGCCGCCGGGGAAAATGCGCCCGACCCGGACACCCAGAACAATGAAGGCCGCCCAGGCACATCCGGTGATGGCAGCAAACAACACGCCCAACGGGTCCAGCCCGTTGCCTATGTCCGGCGTGAGCAAGGCAAGGCCCAGCCCGGCAAGCGCGATCCAGATGAAATCAACCGGTCGCCTGGAGTTGAAAACAGCCACACCAAGCGGTCCCATGAACTCGATTGTCACCGCGGTGCCCAGAGGTATGCGGGCAATTGCATGGAAGAAACACAGGTTCTGAACGGCAATGACGCAACCGAAGAGCACAATAAGCCCTGCATTTTTGCGCAGCGTCTTGTCGAATACCGGCGGGGCGGCAACCGCCACCAGAACGGCACCGATTGCCACCCTGAGAAACACCGTGCCGCTTGGCCCCAGTGTCGAGAACAACTGGATGGCCAGCACGGAACCGAGTTGCACTGAAATGATCGCCAGCAGCAACAGGCCCGTAGGCGGAATGGTGCCCAGCACCTGCGACACGGCGCGCCTCAGGGAATTCCAGTCCGGCGGACGCGGAAAACCACAGCTGGATACGGTTGCTCCAGCCAGACCCTGCGGCGTTCTTGTCATCTTCGCTGTTTCTCCCGGCTGCGCGGTCTCGCGTCAGCCAGATGACCATGAAATACAGGATGCTTGCAACATTGTGTGCCCCGGGGGTGATTTCCGGCAAACCGGCACCGGCAAACGACTATCGCTTCTGCGGCCACATTCGCTATGATCGCAGCGATGGCGATTCGATCTGCGACACAACCTGATTTCCACCTTGAACGCATGGCACTTGATGCTGGTGCGCACCTGGTGGCCGGCGTGGACGAGGCCGGGCGAGGTCCGCTGGCCGGCCCGGTCGTGGCGGCTGCGGTCATCCTCAACCCCGACCACATTCCCGATGGCCTGAACGACAGCAAGAAGCTTTCCGAACCGGCCCGCAATGCGCTGTTTGCGGAAATCCTGGCGACAGCGGATGTCGGGGTCGGGGTGGCGGACGTTGCGCGTATCGACGAGATGAACATCCTGTGGGCAACAATGTGGGCCATGACGCAGGCGGTTGGCGACCTCGAGCGCAAACCGGACCGGGCGCTTATCGATGGCAACCGGTGCCCGAAACTCGACTGCCCGGCCGATGCAGTTGTCAAAGGCGATGCGACGTCCGTTTCCATTGCGGCTGCATCCATCGTCGCCAAGGTGACGCGAGACCGGATCATGGCATCGCTTGACCTGCAGCTGCCCGACTACGGTTTTGCCCGCCACAAGGGATATGGCACGGCATTTCACCTGGAAATGCTGAAAATTCATGGGCCCAGCCCCCATCATCGCAGCTCGTTTGCGCCGGTGCGCAAGGCACTGTCTGCGACAGCGCGTTAACCATTTATTAAGAATTTGATTCACGCCGGAGTCCGGGTGATTCACCATGCGCGCAAGCCTTCGGGACAAAGACGCCAAAGACGTCTGCCTGCGGGTGCGGGCATGCGTCAAAAATGCCCTTTTGTCAGTGATGCGTCAAACACAGGTTATGCGTACAAATGGGTATTGCCACAAAGCCGGACATTGCGCCGCTTCTGAACTCCATACTTGCAGGCGATTGCCTCGAGGAGCTGCGGAAAATTCCATCTGAAAGTGTGGACGTGGTCTTTGCCGACCCGCCCTACAATCTGCAGCTCGGCGGCGGGCTTACCCGGCCCGATCAAAGCAAGGTAGACGGTGTCGACAACGAATGGGACAAGTTCTCTTCATTTGCAGCCTATGACGCGTTCTCGCGGGACTGGATGGCAGAATGCCGCCGTATCCTGAAGCCGACCGGCACCATCTGGATCATCGGCTCGTACCACAACATCTTTCGTGTCGGCACGGTGATGCAGGACCTGGGATTCTGGATTCTCAACGACATTGTATGGCGCAAGACCAACCCGATGCCGAATTTTCGCGGCACCCGGTTCACCAATGCGCACGAGACCATGATCTGGGCATCGCGGTCGGAAGACCAGAAAACCTACACGTTCAACTATGAAGCGCTGAAATCGTTCAATGACGACCTGCAGATGCGCTCCGACTGGCTGTTGCCGATCTGCAATGGCGCCGAGCGCATCAAGGGCAGTGACGGGCGCAAGGCGCACCCGACGCAGAAACCGGAAAGTCTGCTGCACCGGGTCATCCTGGCATCGACCAAACCGGGCGATGTCATCCTCGATCCGTTTTTCGGCACCGGCACGACCGGGGCGGTCGCCAAGCGGCTGGGCCGTCATTTCATCGGCATTGAACGTGACGCGGCTTATATCGCCGTTGCCCAGCAACGCGTGGCCGCCATCAAGACCGGCGACGATGAAGTGCTGAAAGTGTCCACCGGCAAGAAGGGCGAGCCGCGGGTGCCGTTCGGATCGCTGGTCGAACGTGGCCTGCTCAATCCGGGCGACACGCTGTTTGACCCGGCCCAACGCAATGCCGCGCGCATCCGTGCTGACGGCTCTTTAGTGTGCAAGGACGCGACCGGATCGATCCACAAGATGGGTGCCCATGTCATGGGCGCGGAAGCCTGCAATGGCTGGACGTTCTGGCACTTCCGCAAGTCCGGCAAGATGATGCCGATTGATGTGCTGCGCCAGAAGGTGCGCGCCGAGATGAAGTCGGCCTGAGCCATGAGCGTGACGATACGGGCAGGCGTGGCAGACGACGCGCCCGGCATCTGTATTGTCTACAATCAGGGCATCGAGGATCGCGTCGCTACATTCGAGACAGATGCGCGCTCACCGGAAGATATCGCCCACTGGTTTGGCGATGATGCGTTTCCGGTTGTGGTGGCGGAAGAAGACGGCCAGATCCTCGGCTTCGCCTCGACCAGCGCTTATGGTGCGCGGGAGTGCTATGCCGGCATCCGGGAATTTTCCATTTATGTGCATCGCCAGGCAAAACGGCGGGGCATTGCGCGCGGGTTGCTGATCTCCCTGTTCGAGGTCGCGACGCGAGCCGGGTGCTGGAAGATCACATCACGGATTTTCCCTGAGAACACAGCCAGCCTTGAATTGTGCAAGTTGCTGGGCTTCCGCGTTGTCGGCACTCACCTGCGCCATGCAAAACTTGACGGCGAATGGCGCGATGTGGTCACGGTCGAGCGGCTGCTGGATCAAGATTAGTGTTTTCCTTGTAGGCCACGAGCAACAGCGCGGCAGGTACTTCCGAAATCTGGCTTTTGTTCAAACAGCGGTTTCAGGTCCAAACTGCCCAATACGAAGGTCCACAGGAGATCCGCTATTTCTCCTCATCGTAGCGGCGAAGGCGTTCTTCCAGTGTGCCGCTGTGGAGTTCAAACATGTGATTATCGTAGTCGTAGAAGTAAATTGAATGGCCTTCGCCTTCTACCCTTGAGCGGCCCTCGCGAACTTCAAGCCCCAGTGCCTGAATTCGTTGCAACCGATCCTCGTATTCATCCGGACTCATTTTGAATGCGACATGGTTATACGTTTGGTCAGTCAGGCCTTCACCTTCCATAATGGCGACCCAGACGCCGCCTATGTCGAAAAACCGTTCTTTCGAGAGAGAAAATGTTTGGTCGCCGCTGTCATAGATTTTTCTGGCATCAAACACCTCCGTCAGCAGCTTTTCCATCCTGTCGAGGTCGCTGACGATGAAAGTGACGTGACTAAGGCCTTCGATCACTGCTCAGTTCCCGACCCTGTTAATTTCCGGTTTTGATACAGCAATATCAAGGCGATAACAGCCGGAACTGTTTGCAAAAAGAGCGTCTTGATCGTGACGGTCGCAGCACCGAAAACTCCGGCGATTGCCACGAAAACCAGGAAACACACGGCAATATTCGTCTGCCATCTTGCCTCCTTGATGAGCAACGACCAAACGAGACCGGCAGCAAGAAAGGCATTGTACAATCCCTGGTTGGCAGCCATTTGCACAGTCTGGGCAAACAGGTCGGCGGGGAATGTCGTGAAAACCTGTGGACCACGGGTCTGCCATGCGAACATTTCGAACCATGCAATATAGAAATGCAGCAGAGCGATTGCCGCGATCAGTATCCTGGCAGCAGTGCGCATGGCGTTTCTCCTTGTTGGTGTCAGCGTCGCTGTATTGGAGCGCTCTATCTACCGAGCCAGTGCCCTGGCGCAAGCAATCGCGAGGCGAGTGACGCAGAATTGAGCGCCGGACAGCAGCTTAAGCGCGGGTATACTGGGCAGAGCAGTCATTATGGATCACTCCGTGGACGTGTACTAACATTCACCACTGGCCTCTCACTGGGAACAGCTCGCATCCGGGCATCATGCAATGGCAGACATGGGCAAACATCGACATCAGATAGAACGGGCTGTGACCATGTCCTACATGCGTGTGCTGTCTCGATTTCCTACTGTCAAGGCGGCTGAACACCAGGTTGTGCAAGCCTATATAGATCTGGTGACAAAGAAACGGCAGAAACGATGGCGTGACAGGACCCTTCCCGATTTCATCATTGTCGGCGGGATGAAGTGCGGCACATCCAGCCTGTTCAATTACCTCAATCAACACCCTCAACTGTTCGGTTCGAGCTACAAGGAACTGCGATATTTTTCCCATGATGAGTATTACTCAAAAGGTGAAAAATGGTACCGATCACACTTTCCCATTGGCAAAAAACTCACCTGCGGCTCTTTGACGTTTGAGGCGTCTCCCGATTACCTCGCTTCCCCGCAAACACCGGAACGTATGGAAAAACTGGTTCCGGGCGTCAAAATAATAGCGTTGCTCCGCAACCCGACAGACCGCGCGATATCTCACTATTTTCACAGTCTCAAGAAAGGGTGGCGGCAGGATGAAATCCTGAGTGCCATGAAGATTGAAGACATGATTTTCAAACAGAGGGGACTTTATAAAAGCCAACTGGAGAGTTACTACAAACTGTTTCCTTCTGAAAACATACTGGTCATTGGCAGTGAGATATTTTTTGAAAGCCCGGCCGACACGCTGAAAGAGGTGTATTCATTTCTTGGCGTCGATCCGGATATCAAGATCAGCGATCTTTCACCCAGACAGGTCGGTTTCAATCGAGAGCCGGTTGATACGGCTGTGCATGAGTATCTGGACAATTACTACAAGACGTTCAACCAGGACCTGTTCGACTTTATCGGCAGAGACTTCGGGTGGCATGTTTGAAACATCAAATCACATTCACCCGATTGCGCGAAATTGAGCCTGGCGACATCATGGCTCACATGTCAGACCCTCGTGTCGGTCAGCACATGCCGCTTCTGACGTTTGAGTGGGACGAGGCCGCGGTCGCCAGGTTCATCGCAACCAAGGAAGAGAGCTGGAGCCGAGACGGGCTGGGGCACTGGGCGATATTGTGCGACGGCAAATATGTCGGCTGGGGCGGCTTTCAGAAAGAAGGCGAGGAGTGGGATTACGGCCTGGTTCTAAAACCGGGCTCGTTTGGACTTGGCGCACGAATTTCAAGAATGGCAATCGAGTTTGCCGCTGCAGACGAGCGCATCCCGTACATAACAATGCTTGTTCCACCATCCCGGAAGAACCTGGGAGCGCTTGCAAGGCTCGGGGCAAGATTTGTCGATGAGACGGAATACGACGGGGTGAAATTTCTCAAATATCGACTTGAAACCACCCCGCCCTGCTGACTGTTGCCGGCAACGCGGCGGGGGGGCTGCCTTGAAGCCAAACAATCGAATGCTGCCTGTTGAATGAATGAATGTCACCTTGGCTGGCCCGTTCATTCTATGAATTCGAAGCCGCTTCCAGGTGCCTTTTGAGGTGACCAATGACTTGTTGGGCGGTCGCGATATCGTCTGAAGACAGACCGTCAGACAGGTTGTTCACCCAGGGCACCTGCAGCGCGATAGCCGCTTCAAACAACTCTTGACCGTTTGAAGTCAGAGCAACCAGATGCGCTCTTTTGTGATGCGGATTTGGTTGGAACTCAACAATTCCCTCCTTTTCCAACTCATTCACGATGCGTTGAACGCCCTGTCGATGAACACCCATAGTTCGAGCATGCCATGCAACCGATTCCGGTCGTTCGGCATAAGCGATGGCGCCGAGAATCTGCCAACGCGCACTGGTCAACCCAAGTTCAGCGACGAGTCGATCACCAGCAAGCTGTAATCGACCATTCAGTCGAAAAACGTCCAATATCAGCGCCGTCACCGCTTCCCCGACCTCGGTCCACTGTTTATTTTTCATATGAGCTTTCTATTTGATTGACAACATTTTGTCAATATGATTAATAAACCTAAATTGACAACACGACACCAAGTTTAGCCAACCACACACGGAGCAAGACAGATGGTCAACTTCAAACCCCTCGACCCAGAATTTCCCATTGAACAGCAACTGGGCGTTGATGCTGGACCAGTTGTACTGGTCAACCTGTTCACCGTTGATGCCGCTGATCAGGAGGCTCTGGTTGAGGCCTGGAAAGAAGATGCTCTCTGGATGAAAAAACAACCAGGCTACATCAGCACGCAAATGCACAAGGCCATTGGCGATAGCAGCATGTACCTGAATTACGCAATCTGGGACTCGGTCGAAGACTTCCGCCGGGCGTTTTCCAATCCAGAGTTTGAGAAAGCTCTCAGCCACTATCCCTCAAGCGCCGTCACGGCACCGCATCTGTTCGAAAAGATCGCCGTATCAAACTGCTGCACAGCCTAACGAAGCCCTCTGCAAGAGGCCGGATTGGAAGAAACACTAATGAAAACACGTGTTCATGCAATTGCGGGCGGCATTGGCTTTTTGATGATCCTCCTCTTCTGGACGTCCACTGCAATCAGTGAAATGTTTGCCAGCCACGAGACGATTGCCATGGTCAAGGCTTTGATCCTGAAGGGCATGTTCATTCTTATTCCTGCAATGGCCATCGCTGGCGGATCGGGCACCGTCATGGGCAGGAACCGAACAGATGCTCTGGCCGGTGCAAAGAAAAAGCGCATGCCAATTATTGCCATGAACGGGCTGCTGATCTTGCTTCCCTCTGCATGGTTCCTGGCAGGCAAGACTGCCGCTGGGGAATTCGACAGCACATTCTACGTTGTTCAGGTGGTAGAGTTGATCGCCGGCGCCGCAAACCTCACCATGATGGGTCTGAACATCCGCGATGGCCTGACGATGACAGGCAGGATTGGTGGTTCAAGCGTTCCATCAGCAGACTCGCATCAGCCTGTGATCGAAGAGCGCCCGTCTGGACCA
Organism: uncultured Anderseniella sp.; assembly: GCA_938039915.1. Classification (GTDB taxonomy): domain Bacteria; phylum Pseudomonadota; class Alphaproteobacteria; order Rhizobiales; family Aestuariivirgaceae; genus Anderseniella. Next base: position 4,022 of record CALHUA010000084.1, on the reverse strand, counting down.
TTGGTGGCCAAATCCATTCCCCGGCTCATTGATCCCGCAGGAGAAGACCTCCAGGTTCGGCCTGCTATGGCTTTGTGTCGGTGCGGTCAGTCGAAAAACAAGCCTTACTGCGACGGATCACATAACGACATCGGCTTTGTGACCGATCCTTCGCCGGATCGCACACCCGACGGTATGAGAGTCTTCAAAGGCAAGCAGGTTGATGTCCATTACAACCGGCTGCTTTGCTCGCACGCGGGAGTGTGTGGTGCACGATTGAAGGCCGCTTTCGATACCAGGCGAGATCCCTGGATTGTTCCCGACAATGCAACACCGGATCAGATCAGGGATGTTGTCGAGGCGTGCCCGTCCGGTGCACTTTCCTGGAGTGAGCCAGGCGGACAGGCGCAGCACATTGTCGAAAAGGAACCGGGGGTCAACATAGAACGCAACGGGCCTTACCGGGTTGTAAAAATTCCGCTGGCGTCGGGCATTCATGTCGAAGGCGCGTCACCTGACAAGTATGTTTTGTGCCGCTGTGGCGCCTCCAAAAACAAACCGTTTTGCGACGGTTCGCACGCCGACATCGATTGGTCGGACGGAACGGCATAACGAACTTGACCCGAAAAATCTGGAACTTGGGAGCAAGACGATGAAAGCACTTTTTATTGCCTGCGCGACAAGCCTTTTGATGGCCAGATCAGTAACTCGGAGTACCACAAAGCGATGATTGCAGACTTTAGAAGTGCTGACATCAAAGACGACGCCTTCCTAAGCGAAGAAGAGTTCCTGACGGGATACATTGTAAACCGGGCCTATCGTGCGGCAGTCGCCGGAAAATAAGACACTGGGGGATCAAGTCAGCGGGTTGCCAATCTACCCGACCCCATCACAGCCAAACCACCGGAGCATCGTTATGAAGAGTACGTCTTCAAAGTACGGAACAGTTGCCGTCACCATACACTGGCTGATTGCCTTGTTGATCCTGGTACAATTGGGATCGGGCTTTCGGGCCACCTCAACAGTCGAAAGCGCTGCAAGGGAAGCGATTTTGGCAATGCATGCACCGCTGGGGATGGTCATCTTGCTCTTGATGATTTTACGGCTTCTCTGGTGGTGGTTTGCAGACAAGAAGCCCGTGCCGGTCGCAGGCGATCCGGCATGGCAAACCTTTTCAGCCAAGGCTGTGCATGTGTTGTTTTACATCGTGATTATCGGCATGGGGGCAAGTGGCATTGGGATGATGGCGGCATCTGGTGCTGGCTCAATCCTGTCCGGAGCTGCAGACGGGCCGCTCCCCGATTTTTCTCAGTTTCTGCCCCGTGCGCCCCACGGTCTTGGAGCTCGTTTGATGCTCGTCCTTGTTGCGCTGCATGTTGGCGCGGCGCTTTATCACCACTTCATCAAGAAGGACGGATTGATTTGGCGGATGTGGTACGGCGCAAACTGAATCAAGCCACGCACCCCGGACAAGCAGTTGCCGGACGAGGCCTAAACCCTCCTGAAAACGTCAGACCCGAGCATGGCCACGGCAACCTTCTTCATGGCCGTCGGCAAGGCTTCCGTCGCCAGTTGATGACGGGCCACCCAGCGCCAGTCGCCGTCATGTGCCGGCAGGTCGTCAAACACCTCGTCGGTCTGCTGCAGATCCAGCACCAGGTGGAAATGGGTGAACGTGTGTTCGATCTGCTTTTTCGTCGTCACCCAGCCGGAGGCATAGGGAGGGGCAAGGTCTGCCTTCTCCTTGCCGGTGGCCCAGCCGGAAGACGGAAATTCCAGCATGCCGCCGAGCAGGCCTTTTTCCTCGCGCCGGCGCATAAGGACGGCACCGTCTGCGCGCTCCGCCCAGAAAATGCGGGCATTGCGAACCGGGCGTTGTTTTTTTGGCGCCTTCACCGGCAGCGCCTCCGCGACGCCTAACTCCCGGGCGCGACAGGCCGTCATCCACGGACAGATCAGGCAGTTTGGCCTTTTCGGTATGCAGAGGGTTGCACCGAGGTCCATCAGCGCCTGTGCAAAATCACCCGGCCTTTGTGCCGGTACGAGCTCCAGCGTGCGCGCCCTGATCTCGGTCTTCGCACCCGGCAACGGTGTTTCGATTGCCGACAGGCGCGAGATCACCCGCTCCACATTGCCGTCAACGGCGGCGGCAGACCGGTCAAAGGCGATCGCTGCAATGGCAGCAGCGGTATAAGGTCCGACGCCGGGCAGACTCAACAGTTCCTGTTCGGTATCGGGAAACCGGCCACCATGGTCGGCCACAACCGCCTTCGCGCAGGCATGCAGGTTTCGGGCCCGCGCGTAATATCCAAGACCGGCCCATTCGCGCAGCACGTCGTCAAGCTCGGCCCGCGCGAGATCGGCCACCGAGGGCCAGCGCGAGGTGAACGCCAGGAAATACCTGCCGACAGTTGCAACGGTTGTCTGCTGCAGCATGATTTCAGACATCCAGACCCGGTAGGGGTCAGCAGTTTCACCCGGCTTTGCCCGCCACGGCAGCACGCGGGCATGGGCGTCGTACCAGTCCAGCAACTGCCTCGACAGCAGCTTGTTTTTGCTGGTCATGTTGTCATCATTAACTTCTTGCAACATAACGGACATGTGAAATCTTCGACCCTTTCTTGCAGTATCATTCAGGACAGGTTCATGGACGCAAGATCAAAATGTAAGATATGAAAAGCCTTGATCATCATTTCCGGCACATTACGCGCCCTGCTTTCGAGCACTACGGGTTCGCCCACGGCGATCTGGTGGCGCAATGGGGCGCTATTGTCGGCGACGACATTGCCGCGCGCTGTTCGCCGGAACGCATGGCGTGGCCGAAGGGCCGCGACAAGACGCAGCGCCAATCAGAAGGCGCCACCCTCACGCTACGGGCTGATTATGGAACCGGACTGGCGCTGAGTTATGAAACCGCAACGATTATTGACCGTATCAACAGCTTTTTCGGCTATCACGCGGTCGCCAAGGTAAAAATCGTACAAGGTGCCCGGGCCAGTCGCAGCAAGCCCGCCGCACCGGAAGCCGCTGACCCGACACCGCAGGTCATCGCCAGCGTTCAGCAGAAAACCGGCTCCATTGAAGACGAACAGCTCAAGGCAGCGCTCACCCGGTTGGGCGGCGCGGCTCTTGCAACTGCCGCAGCCAAGGCCAAACAGGCCCGGTAATCCAAACCCAAAACAACAGAAAGTTCTCCACAGCCGGATTTCCGGCTCGCCACAAACCCCAACATCTAGTAGGTAGAAGTCATTATGAAACTAAATCGACGCACATTCAGCCAGTCTCTGGCGTTCTCAGCGATAGCGGCAACCGCCACAACCGCGTTGTCAGGCGGTGCGTATGCACAAAGCTTTTCGCCGGACGACCTGCATGCTGCACCCGCCATTGGCGACAAGACGCTCGGGCCTGATGATGCGAAGGTGATCGTTGTCGAGTATGCCTCGGCCACCTGCCCGCACTGTGCCTCGTTCCACACTGGCGTGTTCAAGGAACTCAAGACCGAATTCATCGACACCGGCAAAATCAAGTTCATCTCCCGGGAATTCCCGCTGGATGACCTGGCCCTGGCAGGCTTCATGGTTGCCCGCTGTGTTCCCGACGACAAGTATTTCGGCATGCTTGATCTGATCTACGAGCAGCAGAGAACCTGGGCCGGTCAGAATGCGCGGACTGAATTGCTGAAAATGGCCAAGCTTGCAGGCCTCAGCGAGGCTGAATTTGACGCCTGCCTGAAAAACGAAGAGCTGGCCAAGGGAATTCTGGCCATTCGCAAGGACGGCGCAGAGAAGTTTGACGTCAAGGCGACGCCAACTTTTTATGTAAACGGCAAGAAACTGGAAGGCGATCGCGATATCGCGGGCTTCCGCAAGGCTATCGAGGCGGCGGCCTCTTCCTGAGCGATGGTTGCCTCTCCGGATTTTACCGGGGAAAACCTGACAGGTTGAGACTTCCCCTTGCAGACGAATCAGGCTGAACCGGCCAAAACTCATTCTTTCCCATGGGGCACGGGCATTTGTGAGGCCGGTTCAGGCCATTTAGTGAGG
>CALHUA010000083.1 GCA_938039915.1 uncultured Anderseniella sp. | reverse complement strand
GCGGGCGTGGCGGAATTGGTAGACGCACTAGATTTAGGTTCTAGCGGTGAAAGCTGTGGGGGTTCAAGTCCCTCCGCCCGCACCAAAGACCAAACGATCAGGGACTGTTGAATTCAACTGAAGGTCCGTATTGCCCGGGTGGAACCGGCGACGGCCTTTGACGTAAGGCTCATAAGGATATTGAACATCATGCAGGTGACCGAAACACTCAATGAAGGCCTCAAGCGCGAGCTTAAGGTCGTCATTCCGGCGGGAGACATTCAGGCTCGCGTAGACGAGCGGCTGGAAGAATTGAAAGCCACGGCCCAGATCAAGGGATTTCGCCCAGGCAAGGTGCCGATCGGCCACCTGAAGAAATTGTATGGCCAGTCTGCAATGGCGGAAGTCGTGCAGAAATCCATTGAGACATCGAGCACCGAAGCCCTGAACGAAAAGAGTCTCAAGGCTGCCTACCAGCCCGAGATCGTCTTGCCGGAAGACGAAAAGGATGTGCAGGCCGTAATGAACGGTGAGGCCGACCTGTCCTTCACCATGAATTTCGAAGTGGTCCCGGATATTGAAATCAAGGATTTCAAGAACATCAAGGTTGAAAAGCTGGTTGTCGAAGTCACCGATGAGCACCTGGCTGAAGCGCTGGACAACATTGCCGGGCAGTACAAGGATTATGAAGTCCGCGCCAAGGGTGCCGCGGAAGACGGTGATCGGGTCACCATCAGTTTTGTAGGCAAGGTTGACGGCGAAGTGTTTGAGGGCGGCACGGCGGAAGACGTGCCGCTGGAACTGGGGTCAGGCTCATTCATTCCGGGCTTTGAAGAGCAGTTGGTTGGCGCGAAAGCCGGCGATGAAAAGACCGTGAAGGTGTCGTTCCCGGCGGAATATGGTGTCGAGCACCTGGCCGGCAAGCCTGCCGAGTTCGACGTGAAGGTTTCCAAGATTGAACAGCCAAAGGCCGCTGACATCGATGAGGCGTTTGCTGAAAAGCTTGGCATGGAAAGCGTGGACAAGCTTAAGGAGATGGTCAGGGAACGCATTGCGGATGAGTTTGGCAACATGTCGGGCGCCAAGCTGAAACGCGACATGCTCGATGCGCTGGACGCAGAATACAAGTTCGAGCTGCCGCAAAAGCTGGTGGACCAGGAGTTTGAACAGATATGGGCTGCTCTGGAACGTGAGATGGAAGGTGAAGGCAAGACCTTTGCCGACGAGGACACCACCGAAGAAGAAGTTCGCGAAGAATACAAGGCCATTGCCGAACGCCGCGTGCGCCTTGGGCTGGTCATTGGCACCATAGGCGAGGCTGCCGGTGTCTCCGTTGGCGATGAAGAGCTGCAGCGTGGCCTGATGGACCGGGCTCGACAGTTCCCCGGCCAGGAAAAGGAAGTGTTCGAGTTCTATCGCAACAATCCCAATGCGCTGGTTGAAATTCGCGGTCCCTTGTTTGAGCAGAAGGTCGTCGATCATATTGCCGAGGCAGCCACCGTCAGCGAGCGTTCGGTGAGCCGAGAATCACTGCAGCACATGCTGGAACATGATCACGAGCACGGCGAAGACTGCGATCATCCCGATCATGATCACGGTTCAGATGCAAAGCCGGCCAAGAAAGCTGCCGCCAAAAAGACTGCAGCCAAAAAGGCGCCCGCCAAGAAAGCCGCGGCTAAAAAGAAGGCTGACTGATTTCCAGCCAGTATTGCCGCGTCACAGATAACCGGTGAACCGTCGGCAGGAAAGCGCGCCAGTCCATGCGGTGACACAGATCAGGGCGGCCCATCGGGTCGCCCTTTTTTCGGCTGTTGAGGCGCGTTCGATTGCCTCGCAGTGATCATGAAGTGTTCATTGTATCAACAGGCGGGCAAACGCACCCATATGGTTGACCTATCACTTTGAAAGCGATCAGGTTTATGATTGCCGGGACTAACAACCGGGAATCACCCCGATCTTGTTGCAGTCAGCAACATTGACGTGCCAATACAACAATCATGCAAGCAGATTACATCATTATCGGGGCAGGCTCAGCAGGATGTGCGTTGGCGTCACGTTTAAGCGAAAACCCCGACGTTCGCGTATTGTTGCTGGAAGCAGGCGGTAACAATACCTCTGCATTGTTGCGTGCGCCTGCAGGCTTTGCCGCCCTGTTGCCATGGCCGATCAGCAATTGGGCCTTCAAGACCGAACCCCAACCGGGCCTGAAGGGGCGCAAGGGATACCAGCCTCGTGGCAAGGGCCTTGGCGGTTCGTCGGCAATCAACGCGATGGTCTACACGCGCGGCAGACAAGGCGATTACGATGAGTGGGATGTTTCCGGTTGGCGTTGGCGTGACGTTGAACCATCATTTGCCGCGCTTGAAAGTGGTGGGCTGACCGTAAGTGACCAGATCGAACCGTTTGCGTCGACTGCCATGTTTCTTGAAGCCTGTGCGGCATCGGGTCTGCCCCACGTGCCAGGGTTTGACGAATTGGATAGTGAAGCGTCCGGCCTGTATCGTGCCACCATCAGGGATGGTGAAAGGTGTTCTTCGGCTGATGCATTTTTACGACCCGTAAGTGACCGCAAGAACCTGACGGTGCTGACCGGGGCAAGGGCCGGGGGTGTCCTGATTTCCGAGGGCCATGCGGTTGGTGTGCGCTATTACAAGGACAGGGCGTGGCGCGAGGCGCTTGCCACCCATGAAGTGATCCTGTGTGCGGGCGTGTTTCAGACCCCGCAACTGCTGATGGTCTCTGGCATTGGCCCGTCGCGGGAACTGCAGGCGCATAACATTCCGGTCCTGCTTGACAGGCCGGGAGTAGGGGCCAACCTTCAGGATCATGTCGACTACGTCATGACCTACAAGACGAAGGCTGGTCCGGAGACACTGGGGGCGTCTGCAAGTGGTGGCAAGGCGATCATGGATGCCGTCAGGCAGTGGCGCAACCACCGCACGGGGAAACTGACATCGCCGATTGCTGAAGCAGGTGCCTTCATAAGGAGTAGAGATGATCTGGAGACACCGGACCTGCAATTGCATTTTGCACCCGGCATTGTGGACAATCATGGCCGCAAGATGCACGCGGGCCACGGCATGTCGATCCACCTGTCGCTGCTGAAACCGAATTCGCGAGGCCGGGTATCCCTCAATTCCAGGGACCCGCTACAGGCACCGCAGATCAACCCGCAGTACCTGACCCATACCGATGATGTTGACCGGCTGGTAACGGGCTTCAAAAGGGTACGACAGTTGTTCCAGCACGAAGCATTCGCGTCCATCCGGCGCAAGGACATGCATACGGACGGCGTTAAGAGTGATGCTGAAATCGTAAATTGGATCAGGAAGCGTGCAGATACGCTTTACCACCCGGTCGGAACGTGCCGCATGGGCGGCGCGGAAGAGACCATGAGCGTCGTCGGGCCGGATCTCAAGGTGAACGGTGTCGACGGATTGCGTGTCGCAGACGCCTCCATCATGCCCCGGATCATTTCGGCTAACACAAATGCCGCCGCCATGATGATCGGCTGGCGCGCCGGCGGCCTGATAGCCAAACAGTCGGGTTTCTAGAGCCCTTCACCCTTAGATAGAAACGTTTCACCAATTTTCTGTGTTTGCTGGCAAGGCATGGCTCCCGCCGTGTTCTGGTTGACCACAAGGGAGACGTAACGCAGTCCAGCGGGCGGAGAAAACCGGCCTTCGGTAGACCAAATCAGTCCATCGGCGGCGTTGCAAAGCTTGCCCGATGCACCACATCGCGCTTCGCTTTGCGCCTAGCCGAGTGACCTGATTTGGTGCCATCAAAC
>CALHUA010000082.1 GCA_938039915.1 uncultured Anderseniella sp. | reverse complement strand
GCCGGCGTGCCAACGGCGACCATAACCCGTTTTGCCAAGGAGATGGGCTTTGCCGGATTTGCCGATCTGCAAAATGTATTCCGCCAACGCCTGATCGGGCCGCGCATGACCTATGCCGACCGTATCAAAGCGCTGGGCGATGCCGCAGAACCCGGCACCGAGACAGAGCTCGATCTCGAGCAGCCCGGCGTGATCTTCGATACCTTCATCCAGACGGGCGTCGATTCACTGTTGCGCCTGCGTGATGACGTCGAACATCAGGCGCTTGAAGATTTTGTTGAAACCCTGGCCCGGTGTGAAGTGGTTCATATTGCAGCAGCGCGCGGGGCCTTCGGGATCGGAGCCTATTCATTTTACGGCCTGTCGAAAGTCGGTAAACCCGCCCATATGATCGACAATCTGGGCGCCATGCGAACCGCACAGGTCGGCGCTGTCGGAGAGAACGACGCGGTTCTCGTGCTGACCTTTGACGACTACACGCCGGAGACAATTGCCATCGCCGAAATGGCCGCCAAGCGCGGCAAGAAGGTTCTCGCCATCACCGATAACGAGCTCAGCCCGGTGACCGCTTTCGCCGACCACGTGCTTTACGTCAAGGATGCCCGGTTCGGCCATTTCCGCTCCCAGGTGCCGGCGCTGGTTCTTTGCCAGACGATCATCGTCAGCCTGGGCAGGCGGATCGTGCGGACGGAATAGCCTGTTGCACCAGGCCCGACATAGTCGATAATTTTCATATTCTCGAATATGAAAATGCCCTTGCACAATGCCAATTCGCGTGGAACAGTTCCGTTGGGAGACGTTGATGGACACGCATCCAGACAAGGTTTTTGATTTCTCAGGCCGCCAGGTTCTGGTGGTCGGGGCCAGCCGCGCAGGCATAGGCGCTGCCATCGCAGCCGCGTTCAAAGCGGCCGGGGCCGGCGTCACAATTACCGGGGTCGAGGAGAAACCTGCCGAGCAGGATCGCGACCGCTATGTCTATCGACAGTTTGATGTGACAGACCAGGATGCGATTGATCAACTCGTTGCACAAACCGACCGTCTCGATGTGCTGGTCAATTGCGCTGCCATTACTTCACGCGGCGAAGAGATGGACCCCGCCTTTTTCGGGCGGGTCGTCGACATCAATCTGGAGGGGACTTTCCGGGTTGCTGCCGCCTTCCTTGAGCACCTGAAGAGCAGCAAGGGAAATGTCGTCAATATCTCCTCGATGTATGCCTCATTTGGCAGTCCACAGAACCCCGCCTACGGCGCTTCGAAGGCAGGGGTGACCCAATTGACCAAGTCGCTCGCCATCGCCTGGGCGGAGCATGATATCAGGGTCAATTGTGTGGCGCCGGGCTTCATCATCACCGAACAATCGGCCAGGAGCCGCACCAATCCGGCCCATGTGGAAGCGGTGAATCTGCGCACGCCGATGCAGCGCTGGGGTCAGCCGGCCGACATTGCCGGGCCGGTATTGTTTCTCGCGTCTCCGGCTGCGGCTTTCATGACCGGTGCGTGTTTGAATGTTGACGGGGGCTATTCAGTTGCGTGAGACTAACCGTTCGAGTGTCGACGTTTTGTCCCCGGGGGGAGAGTTTTGAGCCATCCGAACAATATCGGAGCCGCTGTTATCGGCACGGGATTTATCGGCACAGTGCATGTCCAGGCCCTGCGCCGTCTCGGCGTCAACGTGGTTGGTATTCTGGGCTCCAGCCCTGAACGCGGTGCAGAAGCGGCCCGCGCAATCGGTGTTGCCACCGCCTATGAAAACCTCGACGCCCTGTTGGCCGACCCGTCAGTTCAGGTGGTGCATGTCACGTCGCCGAACCAGTTTCACCATGGCCAGGTCAAAGCGATTTTGGCTGCCGGCCGGCACGTGGTTTGCGAAAAACCCCTGACGATGACATCGCAGGAATCGGCCGAACTGGTTGAACTTGCAGCACAGGCCGACCTTGTCGCTGCCGTGAATTACAACATCCGCTTCTATCCCCTCAACCAGCATGCCCGGCAATTGCGGGCCGAGGGCGCACTGGGTGACGTGCGTCTCGTCTCCGGCCATTACATGCAGGACTGGCTGCTTTTCGACACCGACTGGAACTGGCGGCTTGAAGCCGACAAGGGCGGATTGCTGCGTGCGGTGGGCGACATCGGCACCCACTGGATCGACCTCACAAGTTTCATTACCGGGCTCAAGGTGACATCGGTCATGGCTGAGCTCTCAACCTTTATCAAAACCCGCAAGATGCCGGTGGGCCCTGTCGAAACCTTTTCATCGGCAGGCGCCGGTGAAACCGTGCCGCAGGAGATCACCACTGACGACACGGCATTGCTTTTGCTGCGCTACGAAAATGGCGCCCGGGGTTCCGTGGTCATTTCGCAGGTCAGCCCCGGCCGCAAGAATTCGCTGCAATGGCAGATCGATGGATCCCGCTCGGCTGCCGCCTGGGATTCCGAAACGCCTGATCATCTTTGGATCGGTCACCGCGACCGGCCCAACGAAATTCTGCAACGTGATGCATCCCTGATGAACGCAGCCGGTGCTGCTGCCGCCGCCCTGCCCGGTGGTCACGTAGAAGGCTTTGCCGATTCCTTCTTCGCGCTGTTCCGCGAAATCTATGCTGCGGTTGAAGCGGGAAAGACGGCGGACAATCCCGGCTATGCGAGTTTCGCCGACGGCCATTATGAAATGCTGGTTTGCGATGCTGTTCTGCGGAGTGCTGAAGAAGGACGCTGGGTCGATGTTTAGAACCGGGAACAAAAGACAAGAAATGATCAGGAGAAGCAGATGCAACTTGGATTCCTGACGGCGCCGTTTCCCGAAGCATCGCTGCCCGATGTCGCCGACTGGGCGCAGGCAAACGACTTTCAATCGCTTGAGGTCGCGTGCTGGCCGGTCTCAAAGGGCCCGGCCCGCCGCTATGCCGGCACAACCCATATTGATGCGGCAAGCACCGATAAGGCGAAAGGCCGCGACATTGTTGCCGGGCTTGCCGAAAGGGACGTCAGCATTTCAGGGCTGGGCTATTATCCCAACCCGTTGCATCCCGACCAGTCGCACCGCGAGACCGTGATTGACCATCTCAAGCAGGTGATCACGCTTGCCGGCAATATGGGTGTCCCGGTGGTCAATACTTTCTGCGGAGGCGATGCATCGCTGAACGTGGACCAGAACTGGGAGAATGCCGAAAAGGTCTGGCCCGCTATCGTCGCCCATGCGCGCGATGCGGGTGTCCGGCTCGCCTTTGAAAACTGCCCGATGATCTTCAGCCATGACGAATGGCCGGGTGGTCACAACATCGCCTATTCGCCGCAGATCTGGCGCCGGATCATCGAGGCCTGGGATGGTGATGTGGGCATGAATTTCGATCCCAGCCATTTGATCTGGCAGATGATCGACCAGGGCCGTTTCATGCGCGAATTTGGCCCGCATATTGTTCACGCCCATGCCAAGGATCTGATGATTGATCACGATGGTCTTTATGAACGCGGCATCATGTCGGCGGGCATGGGCTGGCAGGTTCCAAGACTCCCCGGCCTGGGCGATGTGAACTGGGGGGATTTCTTCGCCGGGCTCTACCGCGCCGGCTATGACGGCCCGGTGATCATCGAACACGAAGACCGTGATTTTGAAGGAACTGACGAACTGGTGAAGAGGGGATTCCTGCTCGCCCGGGACATTCTTCGCCCGTACATAAAGTAACCACGCCCATGCCCCTGGGCGTGACAATGAGAAAGAAACCAGGAGGAAGTTGAAATGAAGAAACGCATTTTGGGCGCCACATTGCTGGGCGCCATGACCATGAGTCTCATGGGAACCGCCATGGCCAAGGACTACACGATTGGCATTTCCAACACGGTGCAGGGTAACGGCTGGCGCGAGGAAATGGTTTGCGCCATGAAAGCCCAGGCGCTGGCTTCGGGTAAGGTGAAAGCGCTCAACATCGCTCACCGCAACACCGACGCCGCAGGTCAGATCGAGGACATCAACAACCTGATCGAGGCCGGTGTCGACGCGATTGTCATCAACCCGTCCAACCCGGACGGCATCACTTCGGCGATCAAGGCTGCAACCGATAAAGGTATTGTCGTCGTCGCGGTTGACCAGATGGTGTCTGAAGAATCAGCCTATGTTCTGTCAAACAATCAGGAGGAATACGCTTATCTGGGCGCCAAATGGCTGTTCGAGCAGATCGGCGGCAAAGGTTCCGTCGTCTATATGCGCGGCGCTGCCGGTGCCTCGGCGGACGATGATCGCGACAAGGGATTCAAAAAGGCGCTGGCCGAATTCCCTGATGTGAAGGTCGCGCATGAGGTGCATACCGGGTGGCAGCAAGACCAGGGCAAGCAGCAGATTCTCGACTACATCGCCACGGGCATTCCCTTTGATGGCGTATGGACGTCGGGCATCGACAACGTCATCGTTGACGCCTTCGTTGAATCCGGCGCACCGCTGGTACCCATCGTCGGCGCAGACAATGCCGGCTTTGTCGGCCAGTTGACCAGTGTCGAAGGGTTGAAAGGCGCAGCGGTAACCAATCCTGGATCGGTCGGCGGTGCCGGCGTGGCACTGGCCGTAAGAATCCTCGACGGTGAGAAGCCAGCCGAACGGGTTGTACTGGTTGATCCCGTACTTTGGGAAAACGCCACCGACGAAGGCAAGGCGACTCTGAAGGCGGCCGCCAATCCGTCGCTTGATCCCGAATGGCCTGTCTCCGTTTCCATCCCCGGATGGACGGATTACTCGATGGACCAGATCATCGCCTGCAAAGGCCCCGGCGAATAAAAGCAAGACACGATCAGCCGGCGCTCCGCCCGGCGCGCCGGCTGATCATCGACTGACACCATTTACAACGCACAAGGAACCCCTGCCAGATGGCAACCAGCACTCTTTTGAGCGCCAGCGGCGTTGCCAAATATTATGGGGCCGTTGCTGCCTTGCGCGATGCTTCGCTGAGCGTAAAAAGCGGCGAGGTCGTTGCCTTGATGGGGGCAAATGGTGCCGGCAAATCCACCCTCGTCAAAATACTCACCGGCGCGATTGCGCCAAGCGCCGGCACAATTCTCGTCCGCGACCAGGAGCGGTCAATCCGATCACCGGCCGAAGCGCGCCGCACCGGCCTCGTGCCGGTTTATCAGGAACCTTCATTAATCCCCGACCTCGATGTGAGCGACAATCTCCGGCTGGGTGCGACGCCGGTCGAGCCCTTTCGTCACTGGGTGAACCAGCTTGGCGTCCCCGACCTCGATATGGGTGAAAAGGCGCATCGCCTGCCGCTTGCCATTCAGCGTATCCTCGACCTTGCCCGCGCATTGGCCAGCGAGCCCGACGTGCTGATGCTCGAC
>CALHUA010000081.1 GCA_938039915.1 uncultured Anderseniella sp. | reverse complement strand
GTCTGTAACTGATCGTCGTTCATCCTGCGCACGTTCTTGTCGTTGCGCAGATAGCGGCGGGCCTGGCGGTTCACCTTGTTGGACTGATCCGGTTGCGGTTGTGTCTTCGGCGTTTTGGCCACGTCTCCGCGACGGATTCTTTCCGAATGGACCTGTTGAAGCCGTTCTCGTACCAGGCGTTCAAGACGTCCACGCAAACCGCCCCGCTGCATTATCTGCCGACCATTTCGAATCAGAGTCTGCAACTCAGCATCACTCATCTGGCGCACATTGCCGTCGTTGCGCAGATAACGCTGGGCCTGACGATTTGCATCGCCCTTACCGCTCTGCTGGTTTGTCTCAACCTGCTGAGGAGCCGGTTGAACCTGTGGGGTCTGGACAACAGACGCACGGCGCGCGGCTTCCGCACGCGCGGCCTGGACCTGTTGGCGCACCTTTCTTTTGAGATTGCCACGCAAACCATCCTGCTGCAGCAAATTGCGGCCGTTGCGAACGCGGGCCTGCAACTGATTGTCGTTCATCCTGCGTACATTATCATCGTTACGCAGATACCGGCGTGCCAGCCGGTTAATGTTGGCAGACTGATCCTGCTGAACAGGTTGTGCCTGGGGTTGCGGTTGTGGCTGAGGTTGTGCCTGCTGCTGTTGCTGAACCGGTTGTGGTTGAGCCGGTTGAGCCGCCTGATTCTTGCGGCGCTTGAGTTCACGCTGCACCCGGCGAAGTTGACGTTTTTGCTTTTTGCCACCGCCATTGTCGAGTTCGCCGCGCAGAACCTGCTGGCGCTGCAACAACTGCTCAACCGACATTTGCTTGACCTGATCCGAACTTTGCGCAGTGGCGCTGACCGGTGTCAGCGCAAGGCCGGCGGCAACCACCAGCGCGCCCAGCATGGACGTTTGAAATACCCGTTTCATTAATTTCCCTCCTTGGCAAAGCTCACACATGCGCGCAAGTTTGCAGTCAATGATGTCAAACAATCTGGCAAAACGGAGATGAACGAGACATGAACCCGATTGAAATGGAAAATGCGTCGCCGGAAGTGCAGTCTGTTTATGACGACATATGTACCACGCGCAACGTTTCCCACGTCAACAATTTCTGGAAATATCTGGCCAATGAACCGCGCATGCTGGCCCATGTCTGGAGCAGCCTGAAAGACATAATGGGGCCCGGTGCACTTGATCCGCTGACCAAAGAACTGATCTACACGGCGATTTCCATGTCGAACAATTGCGATTACTGCATGGCAAGCCACGGAGCATCTGCACGCGCCAAGGGCGCGGATGACGCAATGATGAACGAACTGATTGCGATTGTGGGCCTGGCCAACATGACCAACCGGCTGGCGACAGCCTACAAAGTACCGGTAGACGAAGCGTTCAAGACCTGATCAGCGGGCACCAGCACTGGTTCAAGGCCTCCACGATGACTTGAAGGGGACGACCAAAGTGTGCCAAACCGTCGTAAAGTACGAATTACCAAGAGCAAGGATACCATCCAATGGCCCGGTCCATCAGTTTTCTGGCTTTTGCGGTGATGTTTGCAATACCAGCGCAGACGCTGGCGCATTCCGGCGCGACCGGTATCGTCAAGAAGGACGTGGGGGCGGTGATGAAAGAACTCGGGGCTATGGTCAAGGGTGATGCGAGTTTCGACGCGACGGTTGTTGCCAGGCGCGCCGGTGACCTTAAGGCCCATGCGGCCGGCATGCCGGCGCTTTTTCCGGAAGGCTCCATTCACGGTCCCAGCGAAGCGTTACCTCAAATCTGGAAGAACTTTGAGGGGTTTAGCCGAATCGCTTCAGATCTTGAATCCGCTGCAACAGCCCTGTCTTCGGTAGAGGACGCAGCTGCCCTGCCCGCTGCCCTTGGCGCTGCAGGCAAAACCTGCAAAGCCTGCCATTCAGACTATCGCAAACCGTGACAAACACCGACAAAATCGTCGTTGCAGCCCTGTACCGGTTTGCGAGGTTTGACACACCGGAAAACCTGCAAGGCCCGTTGACCAGTGTTGCCAGCCATCATGGCGTCAAGGGCACGCTTTTGCTGGCACGCGAAGGCATCAACGGCACCATTGCCGGCGACCGTGACGGCATCGACGCCGTACTTGCCCATATTCGGAAACTGCCCGGTTGCGCAGACATCGAACACAAGGAGTCCTGGGCACCGGAAATGCCATTCAACAGGCTGAAAGTCCGCTTGAAACGCGAGATCGTGACCATGGGGATAGAAGACATCGATCCAAACCAGATTGTCGGCACCTATGTCGAGCCGCAAGACTGGAATGACCTGATCAATGACCCCGATACGGTGGTTATCGACACCCGAAATGACTATGAGGTGTCGATCGGCACATTTGATGGCGCGCTTGACCCGAACACGAAATCGTTCCGGGAGTTCCCGGACTGGCTGAACGCCCGTCACAACGAGCTTGCCGGCAAGAAGGTCGCCATGTTCTGCACTGGCGGGATCCGCTGCGAAAAGGCGACCGCGTTTGCAAGGCAGGCCGGGGTGGATGACGTCTATCACCTGAAGGGCGGCATTCTGAAATACCTGGAACTGGTACCGCGCGAACAGAGCAAATGGCACGGTGACTGCTTTGTCTTTGATGAACGCGTGTCCGTCGGGCATGGGCTGGAACCGGGCGATCACACGTTATGCAGGGCCTGCCGCATGCCATTAACGGCCAAAGATCTTGAATCGAAGATGTACGAAGAAGGCGTATCATGTGCGCGCTGCCACGAATCCCGCACCGATGAAGACCGGGCCCGTTTCCGGCAACGACAGCACCAGATCATGCTGGCAAAGGCGCGCGGCGAAAAGCACTTGGGTGACTGACGACCTGACAGCTTGTTCCCAGGGCCATTAGAAAACCGCGCCCCCTGTTCGCTTGAACGGCTGGGGGAACCGTTTTGCGAGGGAGCGCGGTTAAACTAGCGGGGCATTTTCCAGTCTGGGCCGGGAGGGGTAACCGGCGGTCATGATGCCCATCTGTCAGTTCAGCGTTTGTTTTTTGTCGTTTCAGCTTGCCCGGATACGCTTGCAGGGGATCGGGGGGGCTTGCCTTTGCTTCGTGTTCTTGTTGTTCAACGCCTTATTGTTGATGATCAAACTAGGCATATTTTGAAGACATGAATGTGTAATTCATCACATTGCGAAACTGCCCCACCCCGTTTTTACGCGAGAGGAACAAAGATGCTAGCAATCACGCCGAGGGGAGCTGAAATCAACCTGGATGCTGCACGGCCCATGGATGCTATAGGGGTCGCACGAACGCTTTTGCGCACAAACAGGGTCACCACACTGGCAACACTCGATCCGGGCGGATATCCCTACAGCACGGTGACAAACCTGATCGTCGAACCGGGCGGCGTGCCGGCCGTATTCATGGCGGGGCTATCTATCCACGCCCGCAACATTGAGGCCGACCCCCGTGTCTCGATGACGGTAGCGGATAGCCGAACCGATGTTATGGTCACCCCGAGACTGACACTCAGCGGTCGCGCGCAACAGGTGCCGGCAGACGAAACCGCCGATCTGAAAGCGCGTTATGTGGAACGGTTTCCCAAGTCGAAACTCTATCTCGGCCTGCCAGATGCGCTTTTCTACCGGATTCAAACACAGGCAGTGCAACTCAATGGTGGCCCGGCACAGAACGCAAATTCCGTGACGCCTGAAGATCTGCTGATCGATCTGGACACAGCTTCTGCACTGATGGACGAAGCCCCTGCCCTGGTGGCTTCGCTTAACGAGAATGACAGCGCCACCCGGTTGGCAACGTCAGCAGGCGCCGGTCCCGGACGCTGGCGGGTCAGTTCGATCGATCCTGAGGGCATTGACCTGAGCACACCGTCCGATCTGGCACGGGTGTGGTTTGCGAGCCCCGTAATTACCCGCCAGGACTTCAACTCAGCTCTCGCCGAGTTGATTGCATGAACTTTGCCGTCTGAGTTCTGATAATAAAAAACCGCGCTCCGGATCGCTTGAACGGCAGGGGAAACCGTGGTGCGAGGGAGCGCGGTCTGATTAGCAGGGCTGTTCCATTGTGTGCCGGGAGGGGTAAACCAGCGGTGATGGTGCCCATTTTTGCAGTCTGGCGTCTGTCTTGGTTCTTGTCGCTTCAGAATGCCCGGATACGTTTGCAGGGGATCGGGGGGCAAACTCTGCTTCGTGTTCTTGTTGTCCAACGCCTTGTTGTTGATGGGTAACCTAGGCGGGAACTGAAGATGTGAATGTGCAATTCATCACATTGCGAAAATCTGATTTTTCATTCTTTTGTTGCCGACGATCCCGACATGCCAGGCCTCATAACCAATGAAGTTGGCCTTCGTCCTATTCAAGCGATACAACCGGACCACTGCTCAGAACCGCGGCCTTTGCGTCATCGAGGCCCGCCTGGCTGGACGAAAAAATACGGAATATCTCGTCATTGCGCTGCACGGAAGCTTCCAGCTCGCAGTGGATTTCTACCCCGGCTCCCTTGTCCAGCGGTGCGCCGGTTGCCCGTGCGATATCAGCAAGCCGCCTGATATTTATGTTCGTTACAATGCCACTGTCCTGCGAACGCACTGAATACTGGAACGTGCCCGGCGCAATCGAACTGTCATGTGCGCCCTGACTGTCGGCAATCTCCCGCAGTTTCTCGTAAGCCTTGCCAGACGACAGGATGTCCAGTGCAACAGCTTCGCCCTCGCCCGCCGCAACGTCGCCTGCCCATTCGAGCAGCAAGCCTGCATACCCCACGGCCTTGTTTCTCAAATCTACCGACGCATCGCCTTCGCCCTTGAGCACCTTGATGACATCTACAGTTTCAAGGACAGGACCGATCCCGCGACCGATTGGTCGTGTGCCGTCAGCTATGTTCACTCTTACGTTCAAACCGACGCCTTCTCCGACCTGCGTGTACAGCAGCGCCAGTGCTTTGGCCTCCTCGATGGTTCTGGTCTTGGCCTGGGGACCGACGGGCAGGTCAATCAGTACGTGCGTCGATCCGGCGGCGAGTTTTTTCGACATGATCGAGGAAACATCAAGAAGTGACGAGGAAAGTCCGAGAGGGCGATTTATGGCATTCATCACATCGTCAACCGGAGAATGGGTAAGTTTGCCGTTCCAGGCTATGCAGGCCCCGGTTTCCGAGACAACCCGTGTCATCTCGTCAGGTGACAAATCAACCCGCGACAGCACTTCCATCATGTCCGCGGTACCGGCAGCCGATGTAATGGCGCGCGAGGATGTCTTGGGGATGATCAATCCGTACGCAGCGACTATGGGAACAACGATCGGCGTCACCCGGTTGCCGGGCACCCCGCCCATGGAGTGTTTGTCGACAACAATGTCTGACTGCCAGTTCTGCCTGTGAGCGAACTGTGCCCGAACCCGGGTAAGCGCGATGATTTCCTTGAGGCTCAAATTCCTCGAGGCCGACACCAGGAAACCGGAAATTTCCGACGCGCTGAAACGTCCGCGAACGAGGTCGTGAACAAACGCTTCCATCTCCTCATCATCGAGTTCACCACCCCTGATTTTTTTCCTCAGAATTCCCCGGCTTTTCGGCGATGGAGACCGGATGATATCGACAACATCACCTTCCCGGACCGACAGGGCAGACAGGGCCTCCGGTGACAGCGCACAGGCATCGACGGCTGCGATGGAACTGTCGTCTGTCATACCGAGTTCAGCGACCACGGTCGTGGTGCCTGCTGACAGCACCACTCTTTCACACCCTGACAGCAGGCGCGAAGCGATCGGGTTGCCCGAGTGCATGAGGCACATTGCACGATTGCCGAAACTTGCAGGGAATTGCTGCACCGTCGCCTTCAAACCGCAGGAACCTGCAATCAGATCCACAAGATTCAGTATGCCGGTCTCAGGCGTTCCTTCGTTCGCCAGTTCCAGGGTACCGTTTCCCACATCCCAATTTTCAGGCATTCGTGCAAGGCGGCCTTCGATTTCGCTGTCCGTCTCCCTTCCCCGCTTGCGCAGGCGGTTTTCAATCGACGAGGCTGACGCTGAAACTTTCACCACTATGACTTCACAGTGCTTCTGCCTGAATGCGGCGAGTTCCTTTCGTGATGTGTTGAGGACGACATTGATGCCTGCATCGAGCTGCGATCTGACTGACACCGGCACCCCGTACTGGAGGCCGTGCGCCGACCAGTGGTGCATCAGCTTGCCGGCTGCCAGAAGTTTCTCAAACTCTTCGCTGGTTGCAGGGATATGGTCTTCGCCACCTGCGTCGGACGGTCTTGTTATGATCCGCTGCGGGAATGAAAACCACCGGTTCGCGCCCAACCTCTCCCGGGCACCGTCAAGCAGAGTATCCTTTCCAACTCCGCTGGGACCGACAATCAGGAAAAGTATTCCGGCGCTCATTGAGTTTCCTTCAAACCCGTTGCGTTTTCACAATCACACTTCATCAAGCCCGATATCCACGCACGGGGCAGATTGCGTAATGCGGCCAACAGAAACGTAGTCGACACCGGTTTCCGCTTTGGCCCGGATGGTGTCAAGACGCACACCACCTGAACACTCAAGCGGTACGCGTCCTGCTGACATGGACACGGCTTCACGCATGTCTTCATTGCTCATATTGTCGAGCATGATGATGTCGGCACCCGCTTCAAGCGCCTCGCCCACCTGATCCAGATTATCGCATTCGACCTCGATTTTTGTCAGGACCGGTGCATGAGCCTTGGCGCGTTCAACCGCTGCGGTAATACTGCCGGCGACAGCGATGTGATTGTCTTTG
>CALHUA010000080.1 GCA_938039915.1 uncultured Anderseniella sp. | reverse complement strand
AGGCAACGAATTGAAGGGCTATGGCAATCTTGTGCTGGTCCGTCACCAGAACGGCTGGGTGACGGCTTACGCGCACAACAGCGAGCTGATGGTGAAGCGTGGTGACGCGGTTCGCCGTGGCGATGTTATTGCCAGGGCCGGCAAGACCGGCTCGGTCAAAACCCCGCAGGTTCACTTTGAAGTACGCCAGGGTGCGACCGCGGTTGATCCAATGAAATACCTGTCGTCGCGGACGGCATCCAACTAGGAACTGCAGGAACCCTGCAAACTGGACAGTTCCCGGACGAAAGCCGGCCCGGTCTCTTAGGAGGCCGGGCCGGTTTTCGTTTGAAGAATGGTCCGGGGCAGGCTGTTTTGGAGCTGTGACCTAAACAATTGATAACAATATCACCACTTGTATTCCCGAAAATTCTGCCGAATATGACGCCACTCGTGATTCTCAACGAAGGAAAACAATATGATTGAAGTATGGGGAAGACGGTCTTCCATCAATGTGCAGAAGGTTCTTTGGGCGCTGGGCGAAACCGGCCAGCCGTTTGAACGTCATGCCGCAGGCGGCCAGTTCGGCGGTCTTGATGACAAGGCATTCCTTAAGATGAACCCGAACGGCCTCGTGCCCGTCATGAAGGACGGTACGGTTACGCTGTTTGAGTCCAATACCATGATGCGCTATCTGGCGCGCAAATACGGCAAGGACAATATCCGCCCGCGTGGCCAGAAGCCATGGGCGCTGGCTGACCAGTGGGCAGACTGGACAGCAACCACGCTGAACCCGCCCATGTTCACCATCCTCTTCGATACTGTGCGGGCCACGCCGGAACAGAAGAATCCGGCAGCAGTCAAAGAGGCCGAGAAGAAGGCAGGTGATCTGTTCAAGATCGCCAATCGGGCCATTGGCCGCAAACCCTGGATGACAGGCCGTCACTTCAATTACGCCGACATCGCCATTGGCGTTTACTACTGGCGCTACATGGCGTTCGATATCGCAAAGCGGCCCAAGCTGCCGAACCTTGACCGCTGGATGGAGCAGATCAAGGAACGCGATGCGTTCAAGCAATGGGGTCTTGTGCCGGTTGGCAACTCGCCTGAAGAGTGGAATGCCAACGAGAGGGCGCTGGGTTAAACCGTTTCCTTCATTGATGTTACAGCAGCCCGGATCATGATGGTCCGGGCTGTTTCATGCCAGCGACTGGCCCAGGCGTCCGGCCAGGTCCTGGACATACTGCCAGGCGACACGGCCTGACCGGCTGCCGCGGGTGGTCTGCCACTCAATGGCCTCGGCCCGGAGCTGGTCGTCGGCAATGCTCAACTTGAAGTGATCGACATATCCGCGGATCATTTCAAGATATTCATCCTGAGAACAGGAATGAAACCCGAGCCACAATCCGAACCGGTCGGACAGGGAGACTTTTTCCTGGACGGCTTCGGATGGATTGATGGCGGTGGAGCGTTCATTTTCGATCATGTCGCGAGGCAGAAGATGACGCCGGTTGGACGTTGCATACAACAGCACATTGTCCGGGCGTCCCTCGATTCCCCCATCGAGTGCGGCTTTCAGTGATTTGTAGGATGTGTCCTGATTGTCGAACGACAAATCGTCACAAAAAATGATGAAGCGATAGCCGATCTGGTCGCGTAACTGGCCCATCAGCACAGGCAGGCCCTCGATGTCCTCACGGTGGATCTCGATCAGCTTCAGGGTATGATCATGTTGGGCGGTTATGGCAGCGTGTGACGCCTTGACCAGTGAACTCTTGCCCATGCCGCGTGCGCCCCAGAGCAGGGCATTATTGGCAGGCAACCCCTTTGCAAAGCGCACCGTATTGTCGACCAGGATATCACGAACGCGGTCAATTCCGTGCAAAAGTACCATTTCCACCCGGTTTACCCGCCTGACGGGCTGAAGGGCACTGGTGCCGGCGTGCCACACGAACGCGTCTGCAGCATCGTAATCTGCATCTTCGGGCGGTGGCGGCGCGGCGCGTTCGAGCGCGGTCGCAATGCGCTCAAGGCGGCTCAGAATGTCGTCCAGACGGTCATTTGACATGAGGGTTTTCGCAAGCTCTGGTGTTGGCGGAGTTCAAGGTGAGATGGCTTTAGGGCCTGATACGCCGCGTTGCAAGGCCGGTGGGTAATGCGGCGTACCTGTTGCATTGGGCTCACGCAGGGCTATATACCAATTCACGGATTCGGTTTCAGGAGTTTATACCATGTTTATTTCACCCGCTTACGCACAGGCCGGAGGCGCACCAGGCGCTGATATTTTCTCGCTGCTTGCCCCGATCATCATGATCATGGCTATCTTCTGGTTTTTGATTCTGCGCCCGCAGCAAAAGCGGATGAAGGCACACCAGGAACTGGTTGCGAATGTCCGGCGCGGTGACACTATTGTGACCGCCGGGGGGATTGTCGGCAAGATCACCAAAGTGGTTGATGATGGCGAAGTGGTTGTTGATACAGGCGAGGGCGGAAAGTTCCGCATGATCAAGAGCTCCATCACCGAAGTGCGGGTCAAGGGTGAACCGGCCAAAACCGACTGAACGACTTACTGGTTTTACTCAATCCACGGTGACCCGGCTGATTTTGGCCGGCGATTGCGAACAAACAACACACCTCAATTTCGGGGACTGATCAGACTGCCATGTTGCATTTTTCCAAGCTGAAGGCTTTCATTATAGTCGGTGTTGTGCTGATGGCCGGCCTGATGGCAATGCCGAACCTGCTGGCTGAAAAGTCTCGCGAAGCACTGCCCAACTTCATGCCGAGCCAGGCCCTGACGCTGGGGCTCGACCTGCAGGGCGGCAGTCACATCCTGCTGGAAGTGGATGTCCCGTCCTTGAAGGACACCCTTGAGAAACAGCTGGTTGGCGATATCCGCCTGCGGTTGCGTGATGCGAAAATCCGATACGTCAACCTGAAGCGCACCGGTAACGGGGCAAATGTCACCATTCCGGAGGCTGCCCGGGTCGACGAGGCGTTCACCCTGTTGCAGGGGCTTTCGCAGCCGCTGGACACCGGCCTGTTCGGCCAGGGTGTGCAGGTTCAGGAATTCAACGTTGTCCGCAATGGCCAGAACATCAGCCTGACGTTTTCAGACGGCGGTCTGGACACCCGGATCGGCCGCGCGGTCCAGCAGTCCATTGAGGTTCTGGGCGTCCGCATCAATGAATTGGGGACAACCGAACCTACCATCCAGCGCCAGGGCACGGACCGGATTCTGGTCCAGGTGCCTGGTCTGCAGGACCCGGCCCGCCTCAAGGCACTGCTCGGACAAACCGCGCTTTTGCAGTTCAGACTGCTTTGTGACAACCAGCCGCAAGGGGCTGGCGGCACCGTTCCATTGGGCTGCGAAGAGTTGGTGGACAAGGAGAACGAGGGACAGATGTACTGGGTGCAGACCTCGCGGTCTGCAACGGTCGATGGTGAAGACCTCAATGATGCCCA
>CALHUA010000079.1 GCA_938039915.1 uncultured Anderseniella sp. | reverse complement strand
TTCAAGTCTTCGGCTTGTGCACCGATGCATTCTGACCGACATGATGGCCGTCTGGCAGCTCGCTGCCTGCGGGAAAGTCTTTCGCGCCTAGTGCCTTGAACCTGCTGTCATGGATCAGGCAGCTTTGTCTCACTGTGGGCCACACCTGCGAGCGCAGGAACCATTGATCGAGATGCCAGTTGGCCAGGGCTGATGGCTTGAAATCTTTCAGCAGGGTTTGCAGTGGCGGCAGCACGCCGCCGGTGCCGCCCCACATGCCGGCCAGAATTACCTCGGTGTGGGTCCACCAGTCGCGCATCACGTGGAAGGCCTTGCCGGAACCGAGCCATTCATCCACCGCTGCCTGTTCGCGGACGTTGATGATGCTGTCGGCATCGCGCACCAGGAAATGCCTTGTGCGCCCGTCATTGGCGGGCAGGAAGCGCCAGAACAGGCCGTCGAACGGGTTGACGCGGTTCATCATCGCGACTTCTGCGCCGTAAGACCTCAGCTTGCCGCGCACAGCTTCGGGTACCGTGTCATCGCAGTAGAACCGGCAGCGCCAGTCCGGGTAGATATCCGGTGCCAGACGGGCGTTTTCCAATGCACCGCTCAGGTACTTGTCGCCGTCACCCCACAGGGAAAATGCAATAATGTTCAAGGATGGATCGTCCGGAGAAAACGGCACAGGCCGGTCGGGTATCGGATGCGCGGTGCCGGTTTTGGCGACAGACTCATCCTTCAATTGCAGCGCGGTCTCACCGTGGTGGCGGGCATCGTCAAAGCGCTTCATCCGATATGATACCGAGGCCAGCGCATCATGGGTGTTGGGCACGTCCGGCGCTATTTTCAGCGCCCGCATCAGAAGCTCACGGGCTTCTTCAAGCCGGCGCAGCCTGGACAGCACAACGCCATAATTTGTCAGGGCTTCTGCATCATCGGGCCGGAACCTGATGGCGTTTGCGAAAACACCGGCAGCGGCCGGCAGGTCGCCGTGGGCAAACAGGAATGCTGCCAGCCGGATCTGGTCCTCGGCGCTTTCAGGTGTCGTTGCACCAAGTTCGTTGACCACCGCCATCTGTGCCTGGATGGCCTCGACAAACCGCCCTGCACGATAGTGCGCCAGCGCCGCATCGCGCCTGGATTTCAGATCTTGCCCCCCGTCGATCAGGTCTACCGCTCCCAGAAAATCTGCACTGCATACAAATGATGGTTCACCTGCGCCGCACCGGTTGAGACATAGGCGTACCACCGGTTCATCA
Source organism: uncultured Anderseniella sp. (assembly GCA_938039915.1). GTDB lineage: Bacteria > Pseudomonadota > Alphaproteobacteria > Rhizobiales > Aestuariivirgaceae > Anderseniella. Next base: position 19,717 of record CALHUA010000079.1, on the reverse strand, counting down.
GGTTGCGTTTGTGGCCGGCAGAGTCAAGCCACTGTTTGAACAGCCGCCTGGCTTTTTCCTTGTCCACCTCACCGCGTTTGCGGTCGCGGGCAGCGTTCTCGCCAAAATCACCACGCTGGTCGGGATCTGCATAGGCTTCAAAGCGCTTGCGGAAACTGTGGCCGCTGGCCGACTTGTGGCCGACAAAATTGCCCTTCACCATTTCAAGGGCCTGGGCGCGCGCCATGCTGCGCAACAGGTCAGATCCCTTCACCGGCTTGCGCTTGGCGCGATAGCGGGCTTCTGCCGCCAGCAGGTCGAGATAGGCTTCAAGGTCGGGGCGGATTTTGGCACCACGCGGCGGAGAGGCCAGCATGGCATCGGCATAGCTGCGATATCCCGCAGCATGTGCCGGCAATACCTGTGCCGGAAGGACAAGCGCGCAGGTGGTCAGGCCGCCGATCAATTCGCGTCTGTTGATGAGTAACATGGTCAAAGCTCCGTAACGAAACTGCAAATGGCGTCCAGTACGGCGGCTGTTTGGTCCTTTTGTGGCGCGTGTCCGCAATCATCAAGAACGAGTTTTGTTACGGGTGCACCACAGGACTGTTCAATCGCGTCAAGCTGGGCAAGTGTTCCATAGTCATCATCGCGGCCCTGTACAGCCAGAACCGGTGCAATGATTAATGGCAGGAAGCCGGTGACATCCCAGGTACGGAAGCCGGGGTTGAGCCAGCTGTCATTCCACCCCAGAAACGCGATGTCGACATTATCGCCATGATGGCGTTGCAGCCGGTCCCGCAGGTTGGTGGTTTCCCATGCGGTACGCGCAGTCTCGATGCCGTCGATCGAGATGTCCTCAACGAACACATGCGGGGCCATCAGGACCAGGCCCTTCAGCCCGGAATGCGGTTTGCTGCCGGCATAAATGGCTGCGATGGACGCGCCGTCGGAATGCCCGACCAGCACATGATCGCGGCCCTGCAATCGTGCAATGATACCGGGCAGCACATCAGTTGCCTCGTCATGCATATAGGTCAGCGGGCGCGGCAGGCTTGCCGGTGACGATGCGCCATATCCGGCGCGCGAAAAAACCAGAACCGCGCATTCCGTGGCACTTGCCAGCAGATCGGGGAAGTCGCGCCACTGGCTGACGCTGCCAAGCCCTTCATGCAGCAATATCAGCACCGGCCGGTCAGCAGACCCGTCTATGAAACGGGCTTCAAGCCTGTGGCCTGCGACCTCGAGAAACCCGTCCGGTGCGATCATGCACGCAACTTGAAACGCTGGATCTTGCCGGTTGCGGTCTTCGGCAGGTCGGGCAGGAACTCGATCCAGCGCGGATATTTCCACGGACCGGCTTCGATCTTGACGTGATCCTTCAGTTCATCGAACAGGCCATCGCCCGAATAACCCTCGTTCAGCACGACAAAGGCCTTGGGCTTGACGAGACCCTCGTCGTCTTCGTGGGCGACAACGGCCGCCTCCAGCACGGCAGCATGGCTGACCAGGGCGGATTCCACTTCAAACGGCGACACCCAGATGCCGGACACCTTGAACATGTCGTCGGTGCGCCCGCAATACTGGTAGAAGCCGTCTTCGTCGCGAATGTACTTGTCACCGGTGCGGGCCCAAAGCCCCTCGAAGGTCGAGCGCGTCTTGTCCCGCTTGTTCCAGTAGCCGTTGCAGCACGATGCACCGGACACCAGCAGTTCGCCTATTTCACCGGCGGGCAGTTCATCGCCATCCTCCCCGACCAGGCGCAGGTCGTAGCCCGGGACAGCCTTGCCCGTGGTGCCGCGCTTCTGGCCATCGGGCCCGTTGGACAGGAAAATATGCAGCATTTCCGTCGACCCGATACCATCCCATATCTCGACCCCGAACCGTTTATGCCAGCCTGCAGACACTTCGGGCGGCAGGGCTTCACCGGCAGAAATGCACGTTGCCAGCTTGGCGGAACCGGTTTCAGGCGTGCAGGTCCTGTCGGCCAGCATGGCCGCATAAAGTGTCGGCACGCCGAAGAAGATGGTGGCGTTATGGGCATGCAGTTTTTCCTGCACGGCCTGCGGCGTCGGGCGCCCCGCCAGCAACACCGTCGTTGCCCCGACGGACAACGGGAAGGTCAGCGAGTTCCCCAGCCCATAGGCGAAGAAGAATTTTGCCGCAGAAAAGCACACATCGTTCTCCGAAATGCCCAGCGTACCGGACCCATAGGTCCGGGCCGTATCCATCAGGCTGGAATGCACGTGCATCACGCCCTTGGGCTGGCCGGTCGAACCGGACGAGTACAACCAGAACGCCACTTCGTCCGACGATGTATCCGCCGGCTCATGGGTATCGCCCGCAGACGCCATCAGCGTCGCGAAAGATTTATGCGCGCCCGCCTCGCCATCGACCACAACCACATGCTTCAGGAACGGCAAATCAGCCAGAACCGGCTCAACCGTTGGCAGCAGGGCATGGGACACGAACAACACCTGCGAGCGGCTGTCCGACAACATGTATTTGTACTGGTCGGTGGTCAGCAGGGTGTTGAGCGCCACCGGCATGACACCGGTGCGTATCGCGCCGACGAACACGGCCGGCCAGTCGACCGTGTCGAGCATCAAGACAGCCACCCTGGCCTCGCGTTCGACGCCCAGTCCATCAAGCACATTGGCCACTTTTCGCGTCGCCGTTGCCAGTTCGCCGAAGGTGATCTCACGCGTGTCGTCAATAAACGCCAGCTTGGCTTCGCGGCCCTCATCCAGGTGCCTGTCCACCAGATCCAGCGCGGCATTGTATGGATATGGATCACTCATGAGCGGTCTCCCTTATATATTCGCCACGTCTCTTGCCGGACGTGCTGAAATGACAGGAAAGTCAGAGACCGGACCCTAACCCTGCACCATGTTGCAGGACAAGTGCGGAATAGTGCATGGGAACGGACCAGCTGTCAGTTGGGCAGATGTGCAGCCTGGTGGTGCACCAGGCGCCAGTTGTCGCCTTCGACGATGAACGTGTTGGTAGCAATCAGCGACACCTGGCCGAGTTGCTCGGTGCAGAACACAAGTGCGGTATTACCGTTGCGGATGATGCTGGTATCGCTGACCTTGATGTCGGGCGTGTCGCCCAGAACAAGAATGGAATACCAGCTGTCCAGCACCTCTTCGCGCCCGGTAATGCCGGGCCAGCCCGGATGGTAGCACGACACCGACGAGCGGCGTGACCACATGGCCTCCATCGCAAGATAGTCACGCTGCCGGAATGCCGCATAAAATGCGTCATTGGCTTCGAGAATAACTTCATCGTGCATCAGATCACTCATAACAACGATGAGTTTGCCCCAAGCTTGTGTCCTTGCCAAGTCACACATTGGGTAAAATGCTGATAAGCAACCGCCTTGAAGGTATGCCGGAAAGGTTCTAGAAGGCAGGCCTTGTGTTACTGAACAGCCCAAAGCCGCTGAAATCGCTCATGTCGAAAAACAAAAAACCAAACCGGCCAAAAGCCCGGCAACCCCGTGGCTTCGTCGACCGTTCCGCCAGCGACATCCGGGCGGTCGAGCAAATGACCGCCAGAATCAAGGCGGTGTTCGAGCTGTATGGCTTCGATCCGGTTGAAATGCCGCTGTTCGAATATACCGATGCGCTCGGCAAGTTTCTGCCGGACAGCGACCGGCCCAATGAAGGCGTGTTTTCGCTGCAGGACGATGACGAGCAGTGGATGAGCCTGCGCTATGATCTGACCGCACCGCTGGCCCGGCATGTTGCCCAGAACATCAATGACATCCAACTGCCCTACCGGACCTATCGGGCAGGCTATGTGTTCCGCAATGAAAAACCGGGGCCCGGGCGGTTTCGCCAGTTCATGCAGTTTGATGCCGACACCGTCGGTGCACCAGCGGTTACCGCGGATGCTGAAATGTGCATGATGATGGCCGATACGATGGAGGCACTGGGTATTGCGCGCGGCGACTATGTTATCCGCGTCAACAACCGCAAGGTGCTCGATGGCGTGATGGAGACAATCGGTATCGGCGGTGACGAACATGCCGGCACCAGATTGTCGGTGCTGCGCGCCATCGACAAGCTCGACAAGTTCGGCACCGGCGGCGTGAAGCTGCTGCTGGGCGACGGTCGCTGGGAGGGCGGCAAGGAAAACGCGGGCGACTTCACCAAGGGTGCCGGGCTCGATGAGGCCCAGACCGACAAGGTGATGAGCTATATCTCTGGCGTTGCCATTGACGAAAATGACGGCGTTGCCGAACTTGGCCTGATCGAAACCCTGGTGCGTTCTGCCGGATATGACGAGACCCGCATCAGGATCGACCCGTCCGTGGTGCGCGGCCTGGAATACTATACCGGGCCGGTCTACGAGTGCGAGCTGACCTTCGACGTCACCAATGAAAAGGGCGAGACGGTCCAGTTCGGCTCGGTCGCCGGCGGCGGGCGCTATGACGGACTGGTGCAGCGTTTCACCGGACAGGCAGTGCCGGCCACCGGGTTCTCCATCGGCGTGTCCCGCCTGATGACCGCGCTGAAAAACCTCGGCAAGCTGGAAACCACCAGGTTGCCTGCCCCGGTTGTGGTCTGTGTGATGGACCGCGATCCGGACAGCCTTGGGCGTTATCAGAAAATGGTCCAGACACTTCGCGACGCGAAAATTCGCGCCGAGCTCTATCAGGGCAACCCCAAACAGTTCGGCAAGCAATTGCAGTATGCCGACCGGCGCGGCGCGGTGGTGGCGGTGATCCAGGGTGGCGATGAACGCGCTGCGGGCCAGATCCAGCTGAAGGACCTGATTGCCGGCGCAGAAGCAGCCAAGACCATTGACAGCCACGAGGAATGGGTCGAGCAGCAGCCGGCGCAGGTGTCCGTGGCCGAAGCTGACCTGATTGCGGAAGTTCGCGCCATCCTTGCGCGCCATGAGAGTTGAGCTGAGCGGATGACCGGTAAATCCTCGACCCAACGGCGTGCCACCGATGCGCTGAACGCCTCCATGACGAAGGTGTTCGAAGCCGCCGGTGCCGAATATATCGAACCGGACATCATCCAGCCGGCAGATGTGTTTCTGGAACGCTCCGGTGAACATATCAGGTCACGCACCTATGTGTTCGCAGACCCTTCGGGCGCGCAACTGTGCCTGCGGCCGGACCTGACGGTTCCCGCCTGCCGTTATCATCTGGAGCAGGCCGGCGATGTAATGGCGGCAACGCGATACTGTTATGCTGGCAAGGCCTTTCGGCATTCAAAGACAGCAGCAGACACCAGCCTGCGCGAGTTTGACCAGGTCGGGCTTGAACTTTTCGGTGCCGGCACTGTTGCAGATGATGATGCTGAAACACTGGCTCTGACACTGGCCGCACTGGATGCAGCAAACGTATCGGGCTACTCCATCCAGCTTGGCGATCTTGGCCTGTTTACCGCCCTGCTGTCGTCAATCGACATGCCGGAGCGCTGGCGCACCAGCCTGAAGCGCCAGTTCTGGCGGCCGCGGGCGTTTCGCGATCTGCTCAACCGGCTGACCGGCAAGACGCCGAAAGCCAGGACCTCGATTTCCGATCTGCTTGACGAAATGGCAAGCAGTTCGCTGGATGCCGTTTCCTTCGTCGAACACAGGCTCGAAGCTGACGGTCTTGAAATGATTGCCGGGCGCAGTATCGAGCAGGTCGCAGGCAGATTGTCCGAGAAACTTGATGATCGCAGTGAACCTGCCTTGTCGGCTGAGCATGCGGAACTGATTGATGACTACCTGTCGACTCGCTGCGCGCCACCACTGGCGGTTGCAAAATTGAGACAACTGGCTGCAAAAACCAATGGCGAATTCGCACCTGCCGTCGACCTGTTTGAAGCCCGTGTCGAAGCTATTCAAAAGGCCGGGCTTGCAATTGCCGACATGGAGTTTGCCGCCGTGTTTGGCCGCTCTCTTGAGTATTACACCGGCTTTGTGTTCCAGATCGACCGGCATCTGCCGGACGGCGCCAGCGACACAATTGCCGGCGGCGGACGCTATGACACCATGTTGAAGGATATCGGGGCCGACGCCATGATACCGGCTGTCGGCTGTGCCATCTATGCCAGCAGGCTGGTGTCGGCGGACGAGGTCACACCATGAGCAATCTCACTCTTGCCCTGCCATCGAAAGGCCGTCTGCGGGAAATGGCGGAAACCATGTTTGCCCGTGCCGGCTTTGACATTGTGCGCACCGGCTCTGCCCGCGGCTACCGGGGCGAGGTAAAGGGGCTTGCCGGTGTTGATGTGGCGTTCCTGTCAGCGTCGGAAATTGCCCAGGCCCTGCGCGACGGCACCGTTGATCTGGGTGTCACCGGCGAAGACCTGCTGCGCGAGACAATTGCGCCCGACGAACCCATCGCAGATGTCGTGCTGCGGCTGGGATTCGGCCCGGCAGATGTGGTGATTGCAGTCCCGGAAAGCTGGCTCGATGTTGCCTTTGTCAGCGATCTGGATCAGGTGGCTGCGGAGTTTTACGACACCCACGGCCGCAGGCTTCGGGTGGCGACGAAGTATCTGGCGCTGACCAGGCGTTTCTTTGCCGAAAATGGCGTCACCGGATACCGCATTGTCGAAAGCCTGGGCGCCACGGAGGGCGCACCGGCGTCCGGGTCGGCCGAGATCATCGTCGACATCACCACCACCGGTTCCACATTGAAGGCCAACCGGCTCAAGATACTGGATGACGGCCTCATTCTCAGGTCGGAGGCGATCCTGGCCGCAAGATCCGATGTTGTGACGCGACCCGTGGTGCAAAACCTCAAGAACCGCCTTGAGCTGGCAATATAGGAAACGCCGGTCCTGTTCAGTGCTTTTATTCCCTAGCGTAAGCTTGCTAGCTTTCCAGATATGCGCTTGCAAATAAGCCTGACGGATTAATCGCTTACTGAATAATACATCTGGTCAGGCCCGCCTCGGCGTTATATAGTACCAGCTTGAGGAGAAGCATGAGATAGCAATGTCGAATGACTTCCATTCTTTGAGAAACACGTTCTGCTTGGGGGGTCTGGTAGGCGAAAACAACTTATTTTCAACCATCGACTGTCGCAGTGGACATAGCTGGAAGCAACCTGTGGTTGTCGGGCTTCCCCCGGTTCCGATAGCTTTTTTGCAGGTTCTGCTGAAGCTGAGGCCACTGCTGATGGCGAAGGGCCGCCCTGGCAACAGGGTGGCCCTTCTGCTTTGATGCGATAGAGGTTTTGTGGTTTGTTTTATATCGCTCACGCAAGCAGCCTCACGGCTGCGCTCCGCTGGGGCGCACTTCGTGCGACGCGCAGTCGCGCTTGCCTCAGCACTCGCGTGCTTCGGACTGGAGTTCATCACAAAGGTAGGATGATGATAAAACCCTCTTCGTTGTCATCCTCGGGCTTGTCCCGAGGATCCAGTCTTCATCGCCGTAGACCCTCGGGACAAGCCCGAGGGTGACAATGTTGAGATGAGATAAGGTTCTGCGGTCATTCAGGGTCGGAGAACGGCCCGAGCGAAGCGAGGATAAGCTGTTCGACCAGCAAAAATGCTGCAGCCGTCAGGCTGCCTGCGTGAGCGAAATAAACCCAACCCCCAAAACACCCTAGATCGCGGAAACTGCAGCACTGCGGATGGCGTCGATGTTGGCGCCGTATCTGGCCGGATCGTTGTTCTGGTAAACAGCAGAACCGGCAACCAGAACGTCTGCACCGGCGGCAGCGACGATACCGGCGGTTTTCTCGCTGATGCCACCAACCACTTCAATGTGGATGTCACGGCCGCCGACCATATCCCTGATGCGGGCGATCTTGGTGGCCATTTCAGGAATGAAGGCCTGTCCGCCGAAACCGGGATTGACCGTCATGACCAGTATGAGGTCGAGCTTGTCGAGCACATACTCGATCGCGCTTTCCGGTGTCGACGGGTTGAGTGATACGCCGGCCTTCTTGCCAAGCGACCTGATCAGTTGAAGCGTGCGGTCAAGATGCGGGCCTGCTTCAGCATGAACCGTGATGATATCGGAACCAGCCTCGGCAAACGCTGCGATGAACGGGTCTGCCGGGGTGATCATCAGGTGTACATCGAGCACCTTTTTGGTCACCGGTCGAATGGCTTTCACAATCATCGGGCCGATGGTGATGTTGGGGGCGAAATGCCCGTCCATCACATCGACATGCACCCAGTCACAGCCCTGTTCATCAATGGCGCGCACCTCGTCTCCCAGCCTTGCAAAGTCTGCCGACAGGATCGACGGTGAAATCAGTATGGGGCGCGCCATGATGCGTTACTTCGCCTTGTGCAAGGCGATTGCGGTGTCTGACATGCGGTTGGAGAAACCCCACTCGTTGTCGTACCAGCTCATCACCCGCACCAGCGTGCCGTCCATCACCTTGGTCTGATCGAGGTGAAGGATGGAAGAACGCGGGTCATGATTGAAATCGATCGACACATTGGGTTGGTCGGTGACGCCCAGGATGCCCTTCAGCTCCCCCTTGGAGGCCTTGATCATGGCGCGGTTGACCTGCTCGACGGTAACGGATTTTGACAGGACGCACTTCAGGTCGACCACCGATACGTTCGGTGTCGGCACCCGAATGGCCACACCGTCAAGCTTGCCGTTCAGTTCCGGCAGAACCAGACCGACGGCCTTGGCTGCGCCGGTGGACGTCGGGATCATCGACACCGCGGCAGCCCGTCCGCGATACAGATCCTTGTGCATTGTATCCAGCGTCGGTTGGTCACCGGTATAGGAATGGATGGTGGTCATGAAGCCGTGCTCGATGCCGAATGCATCGTTCAGCACCTTGGCGACCGGTGCCAGGCAATTGGTGGTGCATGAGGCGTTGGAGACCACCTGATGCTTGCCGGTCAACTGGTCATGGTTCACACCGTACACCACGGTCATGTCGGCATTGGCGCCAGGTGCCGAAATCAGCACTTCACTGGCGCCGGCCTTCAGGTGTGCCGCGGCAGCATCACGAGAGGTGAAAATGCCGGTGCATTCCATGGCCACGTCGACGCCGATTTCCTTCCACGGAAGCTTGGACGGATCGCGCTCGGCTGTGACCTTTATCCAGCCGGTGCCGCAGTTGATCTGGTCGCCCTTGACCTTGACCGTACCGGGGAACTTGCCGTGCACACTGTCGAAACGCAAAAGATGGGCGTTGGTTTCCACCGGGCCCAGATCATTGATGGCAACGACCTTGATGTCCTTGCGTCCTGTTTCTGCAATGGCGCGCAAGATATTGCGCCCAATGCGACCAAATCCGTTGATTGCAACGCGTACCGCCATGGTGATCTCCGATAAGTTTGGGCTTTGCCCGAAAGAGGAAAGGAATGTGTTCCCGCGTCTTATAAACCAATGTGGGTCAGGGTCAATTGACAGGCCCGTTTGCGTCAAAATGCGCAGGGTAAAACGCAGCCAGGCAATTGTGCAGGGTATCAAGGGCCTCGGACCTGGTGATGCCCGGCGGCGTATGGGCGAGTGCGACCCACAATCCGTCGGTCAGCGCATTGATCACCCGTGCATCGAGCTTGCCTGATTGCGGCCTGTTGTAGTCACCGTGCGCGGAGAGGTCAGCGCACATGACTTCCAGGGTTTGCAGATAGTCAGCCTCATCCTCGCCATACACTTCATCATAGGCGGGCTGAGACTGGGCCTCGGCCCAGAAGCTCACCCATGCCTGCAGCGTGCGCGGCGTGCAGACGTCTTCGCCAAAATCAGCACTGGTCATGGCGTACAGCCGGGCAGCGGGATCCTCACCAGCCTGCTCGACCGCCGCCATCCAGTTGTCGCGATACTGGACAGCCAGGTATTTCAACGTGTCGGCCAGCAGGGCAGCCTTGGACTCGAAATGAAAATTCACGATACCCAGCGACAGGCCGGCGCCACGCGAAACATCGGAGATGGTCAGGCTGGCATACCCGCGCGTGGCAAGCACATCTATGGTTGCTTCCATGAGCTGCCTGCGGCGCACGTCACGGGTGGCTTTTCTGGGCCTTGATCTTTCCGACAAGGTCATGGCTTTCGCCCGCGCACATGATGCGGACAGTGTTCGCCCGTCTCCAGCACCTTGATCATCAGCGCCCATGTCCTGATATTGTGATCAACCAGTTCACTTCCCATTTCCGCAACTGCCGCGTCATACAGCTGACCCTGCAGCAGGGCCAGTTCCTGTTTGGCCTGATCGCAATACCACGCATTGCGGTTGGTCAATACCACATCGACAAATCCCGCCTGCTCCAGGGCCTTGGCGTAGACTTTTGGTGATGCCATGCCGAACCCGAGGTCTTCCGATTTGAGATAGGCCTGCATGTCGCGCGACGGCTCGCCGTCATGCGACATCAGCCAGTCGGATGCCACGAACACAGCCCCGGGTTTCAGAACGCGAAACACATCCTTCGCCAGCGCATGCTTGTCCGGAATGTGAACGATGGAATCCTTTGAAAACACCACGTCGAACATGGCGTCGGCAAACGGCAACGGACCCGGCTCCACCTGCATCAGTTGCACACGATCTGCAATACCGGCTTCATGAATGCGCCGGCGGGCTGCCGCCAGAACGGAAGCTTCCACGTCGATGCCGGTGATTTTCGCTGCGCCATAGTCCTGGACCAGCAGACAATCAATACCGCCGGCCCCACATCCGATATCGAGAATGTGCCTGCCGCGAAAATCTTCACCGTCCAGCAGCCGCTGGAGTTCATCCGGCCCGCCGGGCGACATCCAGCCGCGTCCCCACAGCAACTCCAGAAACCCGATGACAGGTTCCGGATAATGTTCTTCAGACTGCGCCATCTCACGCCTCACCTGTTAATTCAAAAGCAAGAAACTTTGCCTGATGACTTGCAAGTATCTGCCCGTACTGATCATATTGCACTCGCAATGGTTGGCGAAAGCCCCATTCGCTGGTGGGATAACAGGGTGGGCATTTCGTGTTAAGCGTAAAAAAGCTGAGCAAAAGCTTTGGCGGCCTGCAGGCTGTGCATGACTGCAGTTTCAAAATTGAAGAAGGATCGATCACCGGATTGATCGGCCCGAACGGCGCGGGCAAGACAACAACTTTCAACATGATTGCCGGCGAAATGGAGCCGACCGCCGGCAGGATTGTATTCCAGGGTGAAAACATTGCCGGGCTGCCGACCCACAAGATGTTTCACCTGGGCATCGTTCGTACGTTCCAGATTCCGCACGAATTCGCCAAGATGACCGTACTGGAAAACCTGATGGTGGTCCCTTCCGCACAACCGGGCGAACACATCTTCAACAACTGGCTGAAACCCGGTTCGGTGAAAGCGCGCGAGGAAGAGGTCCGCCACATGGCGGAAGACGCACTCGAGTTTCTGTCGATTTCCCATCTCAGGGACGAGCGCGCCGGGAATTTGTCCGGCGGCCAGAAAAAGCTGCTTGAGCTCGGCCGCACCATGATGACCGACGCGAAACTGGTCTTGCTGGATGAACCGGGCGCCGGCGTTAATCCGACGCTGCTTCTCAAGATCCGCGAAATGATCACCAGGCTGCGGGAAGAGCGCGGCTACACGTTCTGCGTCATCGAGCATGACATGGACCTGATCGCCGCGCTGTGTGACCCGATCATCGTGCTGGCGGAAGGAACCGTACTGATGCAGGGCACGATGGAGGAAGTGCGTTCCAACCCGGATGTGCTGGATGCCTATCTCGGCGGCGGCGAGGAAGCAGCCTGATGGGTGTCCTTGAACTCGACAATGTCGTGGGCGGATATGGCGACACCCAGATTCTGCACGGTGTCTCAATGCATGTTGATGCCGGTGAGATCGTCGTCATCATCGGGCCCAACGGCGCCGGCAAGTCCACCGCCATGAAGGCGGTCTTTGGCCTGCTCAAGCTCACTGACGGCGCGGTGCTGCTGGACGGTAACGCCATCACCAACACACCACCGGAACAGGTGGTGCGCCAGGGCGTGTGCTATGTGCCGCAGACCGGCAATATTTTCCCAAGCCTGACGGTCGAGGAAAACCTTGAAATGGGTGCGTTCGTGCGCACCGATGATTTCAAACCGCGGTTGAAGGAAATCTACGAGATGTTTCCACCGCTGCTGGAAAAACGCCTGCAGGCTGCCGGTACGCTTTCAGGCGGGCAGAGACAAATGGTGGCCATGGGCAAGGCCTTGATGCTGGAACCGAAGATCCTGTTGCTGGATGAACCGACCGCAGGCCTGTCTCCGAAATTCCGGGGCGAGATCTTTGAAACCGTCAAGACGATCAACAGCGCCGGTACGCCCATCCTGATGGTTGAACAAAATGCCAAGCAGGCACTGGGTATTGCCAACAGAGGTTATGTGCTGGTGGACGGCAAGAACCGGTTTGAAGGCACCGGCCAGGACCTGCTCAACGATCCCGAGGTCGCCGAAATGTTCCTTGGTGGCGGCAAGCAGCCTGAAAAGACATCCAAACCTGCGGCTGGAAAAAAGCCCCGCAAAAGCGGGAAGGCGTAGCAGATGGCTGAGTTCATAAACTTCTACCTGATCCCCGGCCTGGTGCTTGGTTCAATCTATGCGCTCGGCGCCATCGGCATCACCATGACCTTCGGCATCCTGCGGTTTGCAAACTTCGCCCATGGTGAGACCATGACGCTGGGTGTCTATATTGCCTGGTCCCTGGTGCAACTGACCGGCGTCAAGTCACTGCTCGCCATCCTGCTGGTGCTGATGCCGGTGTCCATGATGCTGACCATTATGGTCGTACTGCTCATCGACAAGGCGTTCTACAAACCGTTGCGGGCATCGCCGGTGATCATCCTGGTCATCGCCTCGTTCGGGCTCATGTTGATGATCCGGTCCGTGACCCAGTTTTCCTGGGGCGTGCAGTTGAAAACCATCCTGCCCGGCATCCAGCCGCGCCTGCAGTTGTTTGAATTCTTCAGCTTCCCGCTCAAGCATGTGTTCATTGTCGGTGGCGCACTGCTGTTGATGTATGCCGTACATTATGTGCTCACCTACACGAAAATCGGCAAGGCGATGCGGGCCACTTCAGACTCTCCCGAGCTGGCACGGCTGACCGGCATCAACACTGAAAAAGTGGTCATGGCGACGTGGGTGATGGGGGCAGGCCTTGCCTGTGCGGCCGGTGTGTTTCTGGCCGTTGACACCCAGGTTGACACCATGATGGGGTTCAAGATCCTGCTGCCGATGTTTGCGGCCGCCATACTCGGCGGGGTCGGCAAACCCTATGGCGCAATGGCCGGCGGCCTGGTCATCGGTGTTGCTGAAGAACTGTCATCATACCCCTGGCTGGGCGATGGGCCGTTGCTCGAGCCGGGCTACAAGCAGGGCATCGCATTTGCGATCATGATCGCGATACTGGTGTGGCGCCCGACAGGCCTGTTCAAAGGAAAGAGCTTCTGATGGACCCGGTACTTTACGGATACATGCTGTATGGCGTTTCGCTGCTCACGGTTGGCGGCATGTATGCCATCCTGGCCCTGGGCCTCAATGTGCAGTGGGGGTTTACCGGCCTGTTCAATGCCGGCATTGCGGGCTTCTTCGGCATTGGCGCCTACACCGCCGCTATCCTGACGACCAATCCGCATACCAGCCACATCGGCGGTTTTCAGCTGCCCTATATCGTGGCTGCCATTGCCGCCATGCTGATCGCCGGCATCATCGCGTTTCTGGTCGGCAAGGTTTGTCTGAGGCTGAGAAGCGACTATCTTGCCATTGCCACCATCGGTCTTGCGGAAATCTTCCGGCTGATCGTCAACAACGAGACCTGGGCGACCAATGGCCCGCGCGGCATTTCGCAGATACCACGCCCGTTCGAGAACCTGCCCGAACCGATTAACCAGTTCGCCTTTCTGGGTGTTGTCCTGGTGACCCTGGCAGGGGTTTACTGGCTTATGGAAATCGCCCGCAAATCTCCATGGGGCCGGGTCATGACCGCCATCCGCGACAATGAGACATCGGCCAAGGCCGCCGGCAAGAACGTCGAGACATTCCGCATGGAAGGGTTTGTCATCGGCTGCATGATCATGGCGCTGGCCGGTGCCTTGATGGCGCACTACCTGAAGTTCGTGAACCCGCAGACCACGGACCCGCTGCTGGCCACGTTCATTGTATTCGTGATGCTGGTTATTGGTGGCAGCGCCAACAACAAGGGCGCCATCCTGGGCGCGTTCCTGGTCTGGACCCTGTGGTCAGCCTCGGAAATTGTGGCGCCGAGACTGCTGGAAGCGATCGGCATGGCCGACGCCGGCATCCGCTCGGCCTATGTGCGCATCTTCCTGATTGGCCTGCTGTTGCAGATTTTCCTGCAGAAAAACCCGCAAGGACTGCTGCCTGAAACACGCCCTTCATCACCGGGCAAAAATAGTTCATGATACTGTACGTTTTTTAGAAACAGCCCCATATCGGCTGTTATTCAGTGGAGGAGTAAGTAAATATGAAACTTGTAAAACAACTGGCGGTAACCGCCTGTGCCGCAGCAATGTTCGCCACGGCTGCACATGCTGACAGCATCAAGGTCGGCTCGGCCGGCGGCGTCACCGGCCCGATTGCCGAGCTGGTCGCCACCATCGTCAAGGGCCGCGACCTGGCTCGTGACCAGATCAACGCGGAAGGCGGCCTGTTGAAGGGCGACAAGCTGGAAATGGTTATCGGCGACAGTGCCTGTGACCCCAAGGCAGCGGTTGATGCAGTGGGCAAACTGGTCAATGTCGAGCAGGTTGTCGGCATAGTAGGCCCAAGCTGCTCCGGCGCCACCAACGCATCCGTGCAGGCGGTCACCATCCCGGCAGGCGTGGCTGTGCTGTCTGACTCAGCGACCGCACCGTCGGTAACCGAACTGAAAGACAATGACACGGTTTTCCGGGTTGCTCCGTCAGATGCCTATCAGGGCCTGGCAATCGCGCAACTGGTCAACAAGGCCGGCATCAAGAAGGTCGCCATGACCTATTCGAACGATGACTACAATGCCGGTATTGCCAAGGTGTTTGAGGAAGAGTTCAAGAAGATGGGTGGCGAGGTCACTGCCAACCAGGCACATGAGCCCAACAAGGCATCGTACCGGTCGGAACTGCAGACCCTGACGGCGGGCGGGCCAGAAGCCATTGCGATCTTTGCCTATTATGGTTCAAGCGGCATCACCATTATCAAGAACAGCCTGGAAAACGGCCTGTTCGGCAAGTTCTTTGCCGCTGACGGCATGTTCGACCAGTCGGTGATTGATCAGATCGGTGCCGACAATCTGAAAGGCAACATTTCGATCACCCAGGCTTCGTCCGACACTGCCGATGCCTCCTACCAGGCCTTTGCCGACGCCTTCAAGGCAACTGGTGCCGACCCTGCGGCTCCTTATGCCGCCCACGGCTATGACGCCACTTTCATGATGGCGCTGGCCATCGAGAAGGCAGGTTCCGCCGATCGTGCCAAGATCAAGGATGCGCTCCGGGCCATTTCGGATGGCAAGGGTGAAGTGGTTCGCCCCGGCGAATGGGCGAAAGCCAAGAAGCTGATCGCCGATGGCAAGGACATCAATTATGAAGGCGCATCCGGCAGTGCCGACTTTGATGAAAACGGCGATGTCAGCGGCGTGTTTGCCGTCAATGTTGTCGGTGACGATGGCAAATGGGCCAAGGAACTGCTGAAGTAAACTGACCTTCAGCCAGCACATTTTTCGGGCCTGCGTAAAACTGCTGTTTTGCGCAGGCCTTTTTTGATATCCGGTGTGGCAGCACCAAAGGAAACGATCCCCCCATGACCGATACGCTCACCATTCCCAGGCCTGACGACTGGCACCTGCACTTGCGCGACGGGGCCATGCTGGAGGGCGTCATCTCTCATACGGCAGGACACTTTGCCCGCGCCATCATCATGCCGAACCTTGTCCCGCCTGTCGTCACCGGCGCTGACGCCGCAGCCTATCGTGAACGGATCATGGCCGCCCTGCCGGCACCCATGACATTCGAGCCGCTGATGACATTGTACCTGACCGAGGCGACACAGGCCGATGACGTGGCCAGGGCGCATGCTTCCGGGCTGATCAAGGCCGTCAAGCTGTACCCTGCAGGCGCCACGACGAATTCACAATCCGGCGTCAGCAATTTCGACAATGTGCAAGGCGTGCTTGAGCGCATGGCCGAGATTGGCCTGCCCCTGTGCGTGCATGGTGAGGTCACCGATCCGGACATCGATATTTTCGACCGCGAGGCGGTGTTTATCGACCGTGTGCTTGATCCGCTGCGCAAGCGGGTGCCGGGCCTTCGGGTGGTCATGGAACATGTAACAACCGCTGATGCAGTAGCCTATGTCCAGGCCGACACCAGCGGTAACCTGGCCGCGACCATCACCACTCATCACCTTATCATCAACCGCAACCACATTCTGGCCGGCGGTATCCGCCCGCACTACTACTGTCTGCCGGTTGCCAAGCGCGAGAAACACAGGCTGGCCCTGCGTGCTGCGGCATGTTCAGGTGGTGAGCGGTTTTTCCTGGGCACCGATTCAGCACCGCACACGGATGCCGCAAAGTTGCTGCCATGCGGATGCGCCGGTATTTTTACCGCACCCAACACCATGAGTTGCCTGGCTCATGTATTTGAAGAAGACGACGCGCTTGCCGCGCTGGAGGGCTTTGCCTCACGCAATGGCCCGGCGTTCTACAGGCTGCCGGTCAACTCAGGGGTCATGACGCTGACAAAACAACCCGACCCCGTCCGCTACCCCGAGCTTGTCGAAACAGGTGCAGGCAATGTCACGGTATTCGATCCGGGATTCGACCTGTTCTGGCGCGTCGAAACCTGACCCTAGAGCGGCAGACCGACATAGTTTTCCGCGATCGCCAGAGAGGCTGCTTCAGAGCTCCTTACATAGTCGAACTCCGCGCGCTGCATGCGGCGCTCAAACGCGGAATGCTCGGGGAACCGGTGCATCATCATCGACAGGTACCAGGAGAAGCGTTCGGCTTTCCAGACGCGGGTCAGCGCAGTTGCGGAATAGGCATCCAGTGCATCTGAACTGTTTTTCCGGTACCGGCTTTCGAGCGCCCGGTGCAGCAACCGCACATCCGCAATTGCCAGGTTCAACCCCTTGGCGCCGGTCGGCGGCACGATATGGGCCGCGTCACCGGCGAGCAGCAGATTGCCATGGCGCATCGGCTCACAGACATAGGAGCGCAAAGGCGCAATGGATTTTTCAATTGATGGCCCCCGGACCAGATTGGCAGCCGTTTCGGGCCCGATACGCAAGGCAAGCTCGTCCCAGAACGCCTCATCTGACCAGTCCCCCACTTCTTCGTCCATGGAGCACTGAATGTAATACCGGCTGCGGCTGCCGGAGCGCATGGAGCACAATGCAAACCCGCGATCGCCACTGGCGTATATCAGCTCATCAGCCACAGGCGGTACATCCGACAGGACACCCAGCCATCCGAACGGATAGACCCGCTTGAAATCCCTCCGCATGTCTTCCGGGATCGTCTGCCGCGAAACACCGTGAAACCCATCGCATCCGGCGATGAAATCACAGCTGATTTCGTAATCTTGGCCATCCTGACCGTAGCGCACTTTCGGACGTGAGGAGGTCACATCAACCGGTGTTACATTAGACGCCTCGAACACAATCTCACCGCCGGCCGCCAGGCGGGCTTCAATGAGATCACGGGTTACTTCGGTCTGTCCGTAAACAGTTACGCTTTTGCCGGTCAGGTCCTTCAGGCAAATCCGGTGCCGGTTGCCTTCGAAGGCCAGTTCAAAACCATCATGCACCAGGCCTTCCCGGTCGAGGCGGTCAGCAACACCTGCCTCACGCAGGGCTTCGACACTGCCATGTTCAAGAACACCTGCCCTGATGCGACCTTCGACATGGGAGCGTGTCTGGCGCTCCAGGATAATGCAATCGATACCGCTTAGATGCAGCAACTGGGCCAGCATCAGGCCCGCCGGCCCCGATCCAATGATTACCACCTGCGTCGACTTCACTGACATGCGCGTTCTCCCCAACAGACACCGTACCTGACTGCCTTGTTGCAGTCACACTCAAACAGCTTAAATAATCTGAGCATTTCCACCATGCCCCGGCCTGTTGCGCCAGCGACGGAAAGCCTATAGCACGAACATGTTAATGCGACAGGAACGGCCACCACTATTTGCACAGGTACCGTTCCACCATCTTCGCAAAATACTTCGGATACTCCAATTGCGCCTGTTGTTTGTTTCACATTGCTTTCCGTTGCAGGATGCCCCGATGAGCAAAATCGGCGGCATGCAGCGCGTTGGCATTGACCTGTTGAAGCAACTCGAGGCCCATCCGGAGGTTGAGGTCGAAACCGTCATATTGCGGTCGGAACGTGAAAACGACTATTTCGGGTTTGTGCCGTTTCTGTTTCGAGCGTTCACCACGGCGCGGTCAATGATGAAGCGGGGCGAAATTGACGTTGTGCTGTTTTCTGCAATGCCGTCTGCCGTTCTTACCGCGGTGCTGGCCGGAACGTCGCGAGATACCCGGGTGCCGCTGGCCGCCATCTCGCATGGACATGACGTCATTGCAGCATCAAGCGCTTATCAATGGCTGGTTGCCCGGGTGTTTGCCCGGCTTGACGCCATGCTGCCGGTCAGCCGGGCGACGGGACAACAATGTGTGCTGCGTGGCCTGCCGGAGGATCGCTTGTTTGTCACGCCCAACGGTATTGAACCGGACAGGTTCGAAGACAGCTTTCCGGGCGTTTTCACCACCAGAGCAGACCGCCGGCAGGTGCTGGCGGATGCGTTTCCCGAGCTTGCGCGGAAACTGAGTCCCGACGATCTGCTGCTATGCTCGGTGGGACGGCAGGTGAAACGCAAGGGTCACGACTGGTTTATCCGCAATGTCATGCCGCAACTGAATTCAAATGTTCACCTGGTTCTGGGCGGCAGAGGACCGGAGAGCGAAGCTATCGAGCAGGCCATAACCGATACCGGGCTGGGGCCACGCATTCACTCACTCGGCCTGGTGGCGGAAGAAAAACTTGCCAGCCTGTATTCCGGCGGCGACCTGTTCGTCATGCCCAACATCCCCATCGAAGGCGACATGGAGGGCTTTGGGGTGGTCATGCTGGAAGCCGGATTGTGCGGCATGCCATCCGTCGCCTCCCGGATAGAAGGTATCCAGGACGTGATCACAGACGGCCTTAACGGTCATTGCGCAATTGCGCTTGATGCAAACCGTTTCGCTGACACCATCAACCTGTACGCAGAAGCGCCCGGTTCACTGGACACCATGTCTGAAACGGCACGATCCCACACGATGGAAACGTTCGCCTGGTCAACGGTATGTGCCCAGATCGTGACGACCTTGAAAACAGTGGTGCGGCGCAAAACGCAAGCCGGCGGCTGACAGACGGTCAACCGATCTCGCGGCCCCGCCAGCTTACCTTTTTACCGGAGCGCCAGCGGAAGAACGCGACCCACTGCAGTCCCACCAGCACCGCAACACCAAAGGGATGGATGACGGCACCGAACCACGACTGGCGGAATATGGCTGTCATCAGGAACCGCATCACCCACGGCAGGGCTGCAGCAATCATCGCCAGTTTCATCGTGTCTTCCGACGCACCCGCCATCCAGGCAACCACGGCCATGATCGGCGGCAGCACGTGACCACCAACCAGCAATGTGGTCCACACGGGCAGGCCGACCGGCGTCGCCATGCCTTCATGGGCGTTCTTCATCAGGCCTGAGAAAACCTCAGGACCGGTTTCGTACATTCGGGTCGCGGAAATGTCGGTGATATCCACGAGGTCGGTACGATGGCCGCCGGCGCGAAAGTGCC
>CALHUA010000078.1 GCA_938039915.1 uncultured Anderseniella sp. | reverse complement strand
CACCTTTGGGATCACCGGTCGTGCCGGTTGTATAAAGCAGGGTGGCGACCTGATCTGCGTCTTCGCTGCCGGGTTCAGCGATGGTTTCCGGCTGAACTGCCAGCATGGCCGGCTCCACCCCGACTTTTATCTCGTGCCCGCCCGCCGTTTGCGCATGGTTGAGTGCTGCGTCGGACACCGAATGGGTGAACACAGTGGCGGCCGGTTGTGCATGATCTCGGATGCGGTCGATTTCAGCTGCCGACAGCCTCGCATTCACCGGTATCGACCAGGCGTCGAGCAGGCTTGCTGCGATCAGTCCGGCAGCGGCGGTGAACGAGTTTTCCGCTACCAGCATCACCCGGTGACCCGGTGCCACGCCTTTTTTCCGGAGCTCATCGGCGAGGGCGCGTGCGGCCTGCAACCAGCCGGCAAAGGTGATACCTCCGGCCTGATCAGTGGTCAGGGCAATTGCGTCCGGCGCATGGCCAGCCTGATGTTCAAGCAGGTGGTGTATCCGTGAGAACGATGTCATCTTGCAGCCTAGGTCAGGACTGATTAATGGGTTTGTGTTCAGACTAGACGGCTAAGCGTTCTGCCGCCAGCCGGTAAATCAAAGGAGTTTCAGGTCATGATGCGCCCATCCCTTTCATCTCTGGTTGCGGAACTGCCCTCAACCGTTCCGTTTGTCGGACCGGAAGCGCAGGAACGCGCCCGTGGAGGAGAATTCAAGGCACGCATAGGCGCCAATGAAAGCGTATTCGGGCCGTCCGACATGGTGGTTGAGGCCATGCGGGCAGAAGCAATGGACGCATGGAAATATTGCGATCCCGAGTCTTATGATCTCAAACAGGCACTGGCTGCCTGGCACGGCGTGTCACCGGACAACGTTCTGGTAGGTGAAGGCATTGACGGCCTGTTCGGTGTCACTGCAAGACTGTTCGTTGAACCAGGCGACAAGGTTGCAACCTCTGCGGGCGCGTACCCCACTTTCAACTATCAGGTTGCAGGCGCAGGCGGCGACATCGTCACCACGGCCTACGTTGAGGATCGCGAAGACCTCGCGTCGCTGCTGGCGCTGGCCAAGCGCGAAAATGCCAAGATGATCTACCTGGCAAACCCCGACAATCCCATGGGAACATGGTGGCGTGGCACTGAGATTGACACCATGATCAAGGATCTTCCGGAAGGTGTTGTCCTGTGCCTGGATGAGGCCTATGGCGAATTTGCACCTGCCGGCACGATGCCGGACCTGGATGTGCACAATCCGCAGGTTTTGCGGTTCCGCACGTTTTCCAAGGCCTACGGCATGGCCGGTTGCCGGATCGGCTACATCATCGGCGAAGTGGCAATCATCAAGGCGTTCGACAAGATCCGCAATCATTTCGGGGTCAACCGGATTGCGCAGGCAGGGGCGCTGGCGGCACTGGAGGACAATGACTGGCTGGAAGCCGTTGTCATGCGTGTGCATAGCGCCCGTGACCGGATTTGCCGCATCGCCCATGACAGTGGACTGGAGACGGTGGCATCTGCGACCAACTTCGTTGCCATTGACTGCGGTCGTGATGGCGTCTTTGCCAAGGCGGTCATGGAAGGCCTGCTGGCTCAGGGCGTGTTTGTGCGGATGCCGGGGGTGGAGCCGCTCAACCGTTGTATTCGAGTGTCAGCGGGCCGCGAAGATGACCTGGACTGCTTTGAGGCAGCGTTGCCCATCGCCCTTGCCGACGCCGGCAAATGACCTCCGCACCGGATGATCGCGCCAGCAGCAGTTTTGGTATTGCCGTTGTGCTGCTGGTGGCGGGTCTGGCCACGGCCAGTCTGTCCGGTGCGTTTCTGAAACTGATGTCAGCAGAACTGAATGTTGCGGTGATGACCTTTGGCCGGTATGCCGGATATCTGGTTGTGCTGATGCCGATTGCGATGTGGCGTTACGGGCGTCAGGTGGTTTTGCCGCCCGCAGCGCCTACACAGTTCCTGCGCGCCACAATGATCCTTGGCGCCACCGTGAGTTTTGTACTTTCCGTCCGCTACCTGCCGTTGGCCAACGCTGTGGCTATCCTCTACATCTACCCGTTTCTGGTGGCTTTGCTATCACCGTGGCTGCTGGGGGAACGTGCCGGCCCGGCCGTCTGGTTCGGGGTGGTGTGTGGTTTCATCGGCATCCTGATCGTCATCCGGCCTGATCTGGGGGTGATCAATGTCGGCACGATTGCAGCGATTGCCACCGGCGGGTTCTATGCGTTTCACATCATCGTCACCCGCAAGCTGGCCAATGCTGCGCCGGTTCTGGTGTCCAACACCTATATGGCTCTCGTGGCGATTTGCCTGATATCTCCCTTTGCATGGGTCTGGTGGCAGCCGGTTTCTGTCAACCAGTGGGCGATACTGTTTGTGATGGGGGCGATCAATGCGGTGTCGCACCTGTTGATTATCGGTGCGTTTGCCCGCGCATCCGCACCTGCGCTGGCCCCGTTCAGCTACACCGAAATCGTTGCGGCGGTCGGTTGGGGACTGCTGTTTTTTGCCGACATACCGGACGCCGTTACCTTTATCGGCATTGCGGTGATTATCGCGTCCGGTGTGCTGGTGTCGCAAAGCGGCAATCTCGGCAGGCTGATCGCCAGACGGCGCGGCGCAAGTGCGGGTGGATAAGCCTGCTAGAAAGGTGATTTTGTCGGAAAATCCGGTTTGCGCTTCTCGCGGATCGAGGACAGGCCTTCTGTCACTTCCGGGCCTGAAAAGCCCATGAACTCCAGCGCCAGAGAGGCATCGAAGCTCGGGCCCGCCATGCGCAGCCAGTTGTTCAGTGAATGCTTGGTCCAGCGAATGGCAGTGGGGGCGCCGCGGGCGAGCTTGCTGCAAATTTTCAGGGCGGCTTCGTGAACCTGATCATCGTCGGCCACCTGCGACACCAGGCCGATACGTTCAGCTTCCTCACCAGCCAGGGGTTCGCACAACATCAGATAGTATTTGGCCTTGGCCATGCCGATGAGCAGGGGCCAGACGATGGCGGCATGATCGCCGGCAGCCACACCCAGCCTTGTATGACCGTCAATAATGCGCGCGGTACGGCCTGCAACGGTGATGTCGCAGACCATGGCTGCCGCCAGTCCGGCGCCCACACTGACGCCCTCAATGGCGGCGACCGTCGGCTTGGAGCAGTTGATGACATTGTAGACAAGATCTGATGCTTCCTTCCACACCCGGGCCCGGGTTGCAAAGTCGTTGGTCATGTCTTCGACCAGACCCAGATCACCGCCGGCCGAGAGGTTGCCGTTATCGCCGCGCAGCAGCACGACATTGGTATCAGGGTCGCGGTCTATGTCGCGCCAAACCTCTGCCAGTTCGCGATGACCGCCTGCGTCGAGCGCGTTGAGTTTCTTTGGGGCAGAGAGGATGACCTCGAGAATGCCGTCTGCCGGTCGGTTGAATTTCAGGGAGGAATAGTGCGCGTAGCGGTCTGTCATGGTCACTCAACAATTGTTGTTTTGATTATGGTGTCACCGGTCACTATGTGACAGCGAACAGGTCTTGGGAAGAAGGTGGATAGTGCATGGGTGTGATGATCGATGGCAAGTGGCATACGCAATCTATTGCAGAACTTGCCGATGGCGGCAGTTTCAAACGCAGTGAAACCAGTTTTCGCCGCTGGGTGACGGCAGATGGCGAGTTTCCCGCGCAGCCCGGACGCTACCATCTGTATGTCTCGCTGGCATGCCCGTGGGCGCACCGGACCTTGATCATGCGGATGTTGAAGGGCTTGCAGGATCACATCTCCGTTTCGGTGGTGAACTCGTTCATGGGTGTGGACGGCTGGTCTTTTGACGACGGTGACGGTGTTGTGCCCGATCCGTTTTTTTCCGCCAGCCACCTGCGCGACGTCTATGCGGCTGCAAAGCCCGGTTACACCGGACGGGTAACCGTGCCGGTCCTGCTTGATACCGAAACCAGGCAGATCGTCTCGAATGAAAGCGCCGAAATCATCCGCATGTTCAACTCGGCATTCGACGAGGCGGGCGCTGTGCCCGGTGACTACTACCCGACTGCATTGCGCGAGGAAATCGACAGGGTCAACGCGCGGGTTTACAGCACCTTGAACAACGGGGTCTACAAATCAGGTTTTGCCCGGACCCAGCAGGCTTATGAGCTGGCCGTGCTGCCATTGTTCGACACGCTCGACTGGATGGAAGACATCCTGTCCCGGCAACGCTGGTTGGCCGGTGACCGGTTTACAGAGGCTGACATCAGGGCTTTCGTGACGCTGATCCGTTTCGACCCTGTATATCATGGGCATTTCAAGTGCAACCGCGCCCGTATTGTCGATTACCCGAACCTGTGGGCGTATACGCGTGATATCTACCAGAGGCCGGGCATCGCCGGCACGATCAACCTCGGCCATATCCGCAATCACTATTATGCCAGCCATGAAACGGTGAACCCGACCCGGATTGTTGCGGTGGGGCCGGTGCTGGACTATATGGCGCCGCATGGACGCGGATGAGCGTCAAGCCTGATAGGTGACAACACCGTCGCAGATTGTCGTGGTGACCTGCATATCGTCAATGGCGGCGGGGTCCGTGGATTCGATATTGCCGTTCAGCATGACGATATCGGCGAGCAATCCCGCCTTGAGAGTTCCCTTGCGGTTTTCGCTGAACTCGGCATAGGCACCACCGGCGGTGTAGCCGTGCACTGCCTGATGCAGTGACTGGCGCTGGTCGGGATGCGACGGGTGCAGTTTTTCCCGTGTCATTGCAGCCTTGATCGACATCAGAGGATCAACCGGCGACACCGGCCAGTCACTGGCAAAGCAAAGATATGCGCCGGCGTCGCGCAGGGTGTTCCAGGCAAAGGCGCGGGCAAGCTTGGCATCACCGATCTTCGAGCGGGTCGGCTCCATTGGATATGAGCCTGTGCCGAGAGCGTGCAGAGGTTGCATGGACGCAATCACACCAAGTTCGGCAAACCGTCCGATATCCGCCTCGTTAATGATTTCGATGTGTTCAATACGATGACGGCTGTCACGGTTGCCGTTGGCCTGCCGGGCCGCCTGATAGCCGTCCAGGGTACGCCGTACTGCCGCATCTCCGATGGCGTGGACGGCAATCTGAAACCCGCGCCTGTCACAGTGCGAGGCGATCTCGTTGAATTCGTCCGCACTGAAAAGGGGATCACCGGTTGAAGACGGGTTGTCCGGATATCCGTCCAGGACGAACGCGGTACCGGAGTCCAGCACGCCATCCATGAACAGCTTTACCCTGTTGCACCACAGGTGACCGCTGTTCCAGGTGCGGCGCATGTGGTCTGCTTCTTCCAGATCAGACAACTGCTTGTCGTTCTTGTAATGAAACGGCACTTCTATGCGGCAGTTGAGGCCACCGGCCAGATGGATTTCCTGCAGCAGCTCGCACTGGTACAGATTGCCATCCATATTGTGCATCGAGGTAATGCCGAGCGAGGCGCAGTACTCAATACCCTGCTTGAGGGTGGCAATGTCTGCTGTGCGTTGTGACCTGGTTGGCGCAGGTACGGGATCGCGGGCGGTGGTATATCCGAGCGCTTCGCGGCCCTGGTTTTCGGTCAGGGCGATCACCGGCGCGAAGGCATCGGTTTCACGCAGTTCGCCGGACGCGGTGCCATCTGCCGCCATGACAATTTCACTGCCGGGGTTTAGCTGCCTGCCGTGCAGGATGCCGGCGGCGGCAAGAGCCGGTGTGTTTGCCCAGGCCGTGTGAGAGTCCGGCGCCATCATCGCGAACGGCCGGTCGGGGCAGGCTTCATCGAGCATCTGGCGGGTAATGGGGCCGGAGCCCAGCATTGTATAATGGGCCTGATTGGCGAAGATGATGCCGTCGGGCTGCCGGGCGCTCCAGCTCAGCACCGCGTTTCGCAGCGCATCCTTGCCTTCTATGCCGGTCAGATCGAGGCGGGACAGCGACGCCGCGCCGGAAAAAATGTGCAGATGGCTCTCTATGAAGCCGGGCAGGACGCTGGCCCCGCCGGCGTCAATGATGCGGGTTGCCGGACCTGCCAGGTTGGCGACGTCATCCCTGCTGCCAACTGCAATGACCACATTACCCGAAACCGCAAGGCTGTCAGCTGAAGGACACGCATCATCCATCGTCATGATGCTGGCATTGCGGATGATGAGGTCGGCATGTGTCATGTGGGTCACTTTACATGATTGGAAATGTACTCGATAGCCGACTGCACACCGCCGGGTTCATGCTCGATGCCAAGTGCTGCCATGGCGGTTTCAATAGCAGCCAGTGTCCCCAGCTGGTTATAGGCATTGACGTGGCCCATATGGGCGATGCGGATCGCCCTGTCATCGAGCCGGCCGATGCCACGACCGATGGTGACGCCGAGATTGTTCTCGCAATAGTCAAGAATGCGCGAACTTTCCCCGCGCGGCATGAGCATGCAGGTGACCGAATTGCTGCGTTCTGCGGGTTCAGATATGGCGAACCGGGTATCGCCTTTCGATGTCCATGTCGCAACGGCCGCCCGGGTCGCGCCCGCCAGCACCGCATGGCGATGGATGACGTTTTCGAGACCTTCATCGAGCAGCATTTCGAGTGCCTTTTGAAGTGCAAACACCATCTGCACCGGCGGCGTTCCGGCATACCACATATAGTGGTCCTTGCCGTCCCGGAACGTCCAGTCCCAGTAGTTGGTGACCAGCCCGGCCGATTTGTGGGCACGCTTGGCCTTGGCGCTGACGGCAGTAAAGCTCAGGCCGGGTGGTGTCATCAGGCCCTTCTGGGCCCCGGCCACGGTGACATCGACCCCCCAGCCGTCCATGTCGAATTCCATGCAGCCGAGCGACGCAATTGTGTCGACCATCAGCATCGCCGGATGGCCGGTTTCATCCAGGGCAGCACGCACGCCCCTCACGTCATTGACCACACCGGTTGCCGTATCGGCCTGCACCATCAGTATTGCTTTAAACTCGTGTGCGGTGTCAGCCGCCAGCCGGGCCGTGACCGCGTCCAGATCGACGGCACGGCCGGGCCGCTCGGCAAGCACCTCGGTTTCGATGCCGAGGCCGCCGGCGTTTTCACCCCACACAATCGGGAACAGTCCGGACTCAAGCACCAGCACCTTATCGCCCTTTGACAGGGTATTGGTGAGGGCCGCTTCCCAGGCGCCGTGACCATTGGCGGCATAGATGTACATGGAGCCCCTGGTGCGAAAAATCTTCTTGAGATTTTTCATGCAGGCCCGGGATGCGACTTCCGAACTGCCGCCATAAATGTCGACAGACGCCCGGTGCAGAGCGTTGAGCACTTCATCAGGCATGTTTGTGGGGCCGGGAATGGCGAGGTGCCGATGGCCATTGGCAAGCGTCATGAAACTGGTCCGTTGCTTGAAATTGAAAAGGGGATGATGGGCAACACTGTTCCATTGCTTGTGGGCAATGGCAAGACGTCAGGTGCCCAGATAGCCCTGCAAACCGGGAATGTCTGATGCGCTGAAAAGGGCATCGACCGGGCGGTTGGCGATGACCCGCCCGGCATCCATGAACGCTGCGTGAGTTGCTGCAAACTTCACATCTGCCGGATCGTGAGAAACCAGGATAACGGTCATCGCGCGCTGCTTGTGAATGTTGCTGACCAGCCGCAGCATGTCCCGCCTCAAGGCAGGGCCAAGCGCGGCAAACGGTTCATCGAGCAACAATACCGGCCGGTCGCGGACCAGTGCCCGGGCGATGGCCACCCGCTGGCGCTGGCCGCCGGACAATTCACGGGGTAACCTCTTGCCAAGCCCTGACAGCCCGGTTTCCTCCATGGATGTCGTGATCCGCGCCTTATCGTCACCGGACAGGTCGAGGGAGGCCGATACGCCGAGCGCAATGTTGGTGAACACATCCAGATGGGCAAACAGGTTGTTGTCCTGAAACACCATGGTAACAGGGCGATCGGCAGGTTCTGTTACGCCGGCATCGACGCCGTCAAAGATTATATGGCCGGAGGCGGGTTCCTCGAACCCTGCGATCAGGTTGATCAGCGTGGTCTTGCCGGAGCCTGACGGGCCGATCAGGCCGGTAAAGCTGCCCGCCTCGAAGGTGGTTGAAAAATGAAGGGGGTCACCGCCGGGGTAAGCGAAGTTCACATCATCGAGATGGATGGCAGCGCCAGTCATGAGTTTTGCTCCCCAGGCTTCAATCGCTCAGCCAGCCAGATCAGGAAGAGGCAGAATCCGGCCAGCAACAGTGCAATGCCGGCAGCTTCCACGGACCGGTAACTACCCATTTTCTGCAGCAGGAGCAGCGGCAGCGTGACGAAATCGGCAGAGCCGAACAAGGCGGCAGCACCCAGGTCGCCGATTGACAGGGCGGCTGCGAATGCAAATGCCAGCGCGAACGAGCGCGCCAGAACCGGCAGGTCTACCAGTCGCCATCTTTGCAGCCCGGACAGTCCAAGGCTGGCACACAGCCGGTCATGGATTTGCGCCTGCCCGACCACGGCAGGCCTCAGGATACGCAACGCAAAGGGAAGTGCCATGAGGGCATTGACGATTGCCACGATAACCGGGGCTGCCGAATTGGCGAGCCCCGTCCTGTGAAGCACCACGAACCATCCTGCCCCTATCACGACCGGGGGCACTACCAGGATAAGGGACCCTGATGCCTGCATGCAGGACATGAACGCAGATGCGGCACGTGATGGCGTGCGGCGGCGCATGATGGTGCGCTGTGCCGCAAGCAGGCTCCAGGCCATCACCAGGGCAAGGCTGGCGGCAGTGAGCGCCAGCACGAGCGACGTGGTGAGCGCTTGCCAGAACACCGATTGCGAAACGATAACACTGAAGGGAGCCATAACACCGGATAGAAAAATGGCCAGCATCGGCAGCGCCAGGAATGCCAGGCCTGCCGCTATCACCAGCGCATCTGTGCGTCTCGATGCGAACCGGTCGGGGCGCCGGGCCGGTTTGCCGACGCCCGACATCACCGCGATGTCGGTGGCCATGCGCCCGCCCAGCACAAACAGGCCGGCACAAAGGGCCAGTTGCAAGGCGGCCAGCAACACCGCGCGTGGCGGGTCAAAGTCAAACCGCAGGGACTGATAGATGGCGACTTCCAACGTGGTGGCCTTGGGCCCGCCACCCAACACAAGCACAACGGCAAAGCTTGCTATGCACAACATGAAAACAAGGCTGGCGATACCGGGCAGGGCGGATCGGATCACCGGCCATTCGATATGGCGAAACACGTGCCGGGAGGTGAAGCTCAACTGGGCGGCAAGGCGCCAGTTCTCCGGCGGGATCTGCTCCAGCGAGGCCACCAGCAGGCGCGCGGCCAGTGCCATGTTGAAGAAGACATGGGCGATCAGAATGCCGCTCAGGCCATAAATGTTCAAAGGCCCGGCAAGTCCGGTGGCCTGCACAATCGTGCTTATCCAGCCCTGCCTGCCCCACACCTCGATAAGACCGAGCACCACCACCAGTGCCGGCAGCGCCAACGGAAGCGCAAGCAACCGCAACACGATACGCCTGCCGGGAAACGTTGCCTGCCGGGCCAGTGCCCGTGCCAGCGGAATCGCCGCCAGGACCGACAGGGCCGTGGACAGTCCGGCCTGAAGCAGGGTGAACTTGGTGATCGACCAGACAAAGCCCAGATAATCCGCACTCAGGTCCGGCATGGCGGGCGCGACGGCTACCAAAGCCAGCATGGGTGTTACAACAGCAAGCCCAATGCAGCCGAGCGCGACAGCACCGGCCAGGACGGCCGGTTTTGGTCCCGATGTTCGCAAGCGCTGCATATCGCGCGCGCGGGTTACCTGGTGGTCGCCTTGAGCCACTCGTCTATCCAGGCCTTGCGGTTGGCGTTGACTTCATCTGCCGACAACAACAATGACTTTGCCGGTTTCACCAGCTTGTCAAATGCGTCCGGAAGGGCGTCGGAAGTCTTGCCGGCCGGCCACATCCAGTTGTTGGTCGGGATATGGTCCTGGAAACCGGGACCGGTCATGAAGTCCAGGAACCGCCGGGCCAGTGGCTTGTTCTGTGATGACTTCAAAATGCCGGCGACCTCGATCTGCATATAGTGGCCTTCGGGAAAGCTGGCGGCGCGGTAGCGGTCGGTGCTTTCCGCAACCATGTGATAGGCAGGTGACGTCGTATAGGACAGTACCATCGGCGCTTCACCCGTGGTGAACATGCCGTAGGCTTCAGACCAGCCGGGCGTAACGGTCAGCACCCGGTTCGACAATTTCGTCCACGCCTCTCCGGCCTTGTCGCCGTAGACCGCCTTGATCCACAACAGCAGGCCGAGGCCGGGGCTGGACGTACGCGGATCCTGAATTACGATTTTCTGATCGGGATCACCGTTCACCAGATCATCCAGGCTTGCCGGCGGTGTCTTGATTTTCTCACTGTCATAGATGATTGCGAAGTGACCATAATCGTAAGGTACGAACGTCTTGTCGGTCCAATCTACCGGCAGATTGACATTTTCCGTCTTGATGCCGTGTTCTTCAAACAGTCCGGTTGCCGATGCTTCAGCAGTCAGGCTGCTGTCGATCCCAAGCAGGATGTCGGCCTTGCTGCCGGCGCCTTCCAGCTTGATGCGGTTCAAGGTGGCAACCGCATCTGCGACGGCTACCCATTCAAGCTCGCACTCGCAGGTGGCTTCAAATGCGGTCTTGATTTTGGGGCCGGGGCCCCAGTCGGAGACGAAGCTGTCATAGGTGTAAACGGTAAGCTTGTCTTTGGCTGATGCCGGCAGCACCAGGGCCAACAGAGCCGCAAGGCATAAAGTCAAAAGTCGCAGCATTTTCAATCTCCTCCAGGAAGACGACAAATTGCTGGCGGGGATCGCGGGAAACCATCGAGAACGGGCTCGTATCCCTCCGCCGGCATGATCCGGATCAGGTTCAGAGGGTTGGCAAGGACACTTGCCTCTCAGCCCTTCAAAATAATGGGCACCCCGAGAGCAAATACAGATATAGGGCACCGGAGGGTGCTTGTACAACAAACATTGTGTGGTATTGCAGCGGCCATGACGCAGAAATTTACAATATTGCTGGCCGGAGAGTTGACCGTAACGGACCGGCTCAGAAACCAGATCGGCAGCAGCAGGATCATTGCAGCAGACGGAGGCATGGCGCATGCGGACGCACTTGGTGTCCTGCCGGAACTGTGGCTCGGTGATTTTGACTCCAGTGATGAAGCCCTTGTCGCCAGGTATGCGCATGTGCCGCGCCAGCCGCACCCTGTTGCCAAGAATGCAACGGACGGGGAACTGGCAGTTGATGAGGCGATCCGGCTGGGCGCCACCGAACTGCTGCTGGCAGGCGGGTTTGGCGGGCAGGCTGACCATGCCTTTGCCCACCTGATGTTGTTGTTGCGGCTGAAGGCGCAAGGCATGCCGGTGATGTTGTCCAGCGGGCACGAGGAAGCCTGGCCGTTGTTGGATGATACCTTGGAAATAGATGTGCCGCCGGCATCGCGCCTGTCGATCTTGCCGGTAAGCGACCTGCAGCGCATTACCATTGAGGGCGTGCGGTGGCCATTGACAGACCGGGACGTTGTGCTGGGGTCGACACTGACCTTGTCAAATGAAGTAGAGACATCGCCAGCGCGTGTGTCTGTTGTTGCCGGCAAGGCAATCGTGCTGGCCTATCCGGTGTAGCCGCTCTAGACGATCGACAGTGCCGACGGGCCGTCCGGGGGCGGGAACTCGTGGTCCAGCAATGCCAGATCATCGTCGTCCAGTTCGATATCGAGCGCTGCAATGATCGGGTCTATGCGTTCTGCACGTGAGGTTTTCGGAATCGCGACTGTCTGTTGCTGGGCCATCAGCCAGGCAAGCGCAATGGATGCAGGCGTACAGCCGTGACGATCGGCAAGTGTTGCAAGGCTTGCATCGCGCAACAGCCTGCCTTCACCCAGTGGGCAATAAGCCATCACGGCAATGCTGTTTTCAGCAAGTTTCGGTTTCAGGCTCCATTCGATACCGCGGTCCGACAGATTGTACAGCACCTGGTTGACTGCGCATTCGCGTCCGTTCCGGACGCCGAGCAGTTCATCCATGTCTTCCGCATCCAGGTTGCTGACACCCCATTTGAGGATTTTTCCGTCAGACTTGAGGCGTTCGAACCCGGATACGGTTTCGTCCAGTGGATACTGGCCGCGCCAGTGCAGTAGATACAGATCGATACGGTCCGTCTGCAACCGTTCAAGCGAGCGCTCGCAGGCGGCGACAAGCCCGTCATATGATGCGTTATGCGGGTAGGCTTTCGAGACAATGTAGGCCTCGTCGCGCCGGTTTTTTATGGCTTCGGCGACAACTAGTTCAGCGCCTCCTTCACCGTACATTTCCGCGGTGTCGATCAATTGCAATCCGCGGTCCATGCCATGGCGCAAGACATCGACCTCCGACTGCATCAGGTCCGCATCCTCACCCATGCGCCAGGTACCAAGGCCAAGGGCGGGCATTTTTTCTCCGCCGGGAAGGGTCACATGCTTCATACGCAACTCCACTATTCCATTTCGGCAGCTTGACGCAGGATGCACAGTAAACGCAAGGTGCCTCGCAACCGAAAAACAACACTTGAAGTCGAAGGGCAGAATGAGAGCCGAACCTTTTGCGTTTGCTGCTGGTGACTGGCGAGCAGAGATTTTCGCTGCTTTGAAAAAACAGCAAGTGCGCCAGATGGCTTATGTGCCGGATGCCGGTCACGCCAGCCTGATCCGCGCGTGCCATGCAGACGGCGCTATCGACTGCACTGTCCTTACCACGGAAGAAGAAGGCGTCGCCCTGCTGGCGGGCGCCGAGCTTGGCGGGCAGCGCGGAGTCATGCTGATGCAGTCATCCGGCGTGGGTAATTGCGTGAACATGTTCTCGCTGCTGAAATCATGCGGATTCCCGTTTGTCACGCTGGTGACGATGCGGGGTGAATGGGGCGAGTTCAACCCGTGGCAGATGCCGATGGGACAGGCAACGGAAGAAACGTTCAAGCGATCAGGGTTTGTTGTCTATCGAGCTGATACCGGTGAAGATGCGGCGGCCATGACCGGTTCGGCGATGCGGCTGGCCTATGACAGCAATTGCCCGGTTGCCGTTTTGCTGTCGCAGCGCCTGATCGGTGCGAAGGACTTTTAGGATGGATCGTTGAGATGATCGGACGACGAGAGGCGATTGCAGAAGTCTTGAAAGACCGGCCGGACAACCTGCTGGTGATCAGCGGACTTGGATCACCGACATATGATGTGGCGGCGGCAGGAGATGTTGCGCAGAACTTCTATTTGTGGGGTGCCATGGGCGGGGCTGCGGCCATGGGGCTGGGACTTGCGCAGGCACGCTCCGATGCCCGTGTGCTGGTGGTCACCGGCGACGGTGAAATGCTGATGGGCCTGGGCTCGCTTGCAACCCTGGGAGCCAAGGCACCGGCCAACCTCGCCATACTGGTGATCGACAATGAGGCGTTTGGTGAAACCGGCGGCCAGACCAGTCATACGGGCAAAACCACCAACCTGGCCGCTGTCGCGCTGGCATGCGGGTTCAGGCAGGTCGCGACCGCCCACAAGCAGGCAGATGTTGCTTCGGTGAAGCAACTCGTGCTTGAAGAACGGGGGCCTGTGCTTGGCGTCATCAAGACAGCATCGGATGAACTGCCAAGAGTTCTGCCGGAACGCGACGGACACATCATCAGAAATACATTCAAGACAGCTCTGACAAATCAACAATAGGGAGAAAGCAAATGACGTTGAAGAGAATTGGTGCAGGCGACCGGATGACAAGCGCGATCATTCATGGTGACAAGGTCTACATGTCCGGCTTCGTGGCAGGTGAGGCTGCAGGCGGCAGCGTTGCTGCACAAACAGCTGATATCCTGGCACAGATAGACGCGATGCTGGCACAGGCCGGGTCTGACAAGACCAGGGTCATCAGGGCCACGATCTGGCTGACCGACATGGATACCTGGGCTGAGATGAACACCGTGTGGGATGACTGGGTTGTGGCAGGTGAAACACCGTGCCGTGCAGCGGTCCATTCCCCCAAGCTGGCCGCACCGGGTCTGGACGTGGAGATCCAGGTGGAAGCCGCCATTTAATCCGAGGTACCGCTGCCATGGCAAAGGCGCTGGTGCTTGGAGCCGGTATTGTCGGGGTCACCATGGCTTACGAGCTGTGGCGGGACGGTCATGAGGTGACTGTCGTTGATCGCGAAGCAGGTCCGGCTGAATTTACCAGCTTCGGCAATGCCGGCATGATTGCACCGGGCCATGCCTATGCCTGGGCATCGCCGGCGTCGCCGAAAATTCTGCTCAAATCATTGTGGCGCAATGATCAGGCGCTTCGGCTAAAACCCTCGCTGGACCCGGCATTTCTCAAGTGGATGTGGAAATTCTGGGGCCAGTGCAGCGCCGAACACGCCGCCGTCAATACTCAGCGGAAGGTCCGACTGTGCAATTACGCGCAGTCCGTATTCCATGAAACACGTGCCGAGACAGGTGTTGCATATGATGCGAACGATGGGGGGATCCTGTATCTGTTCCGGTCACCCTCGGCGTTCGAGGCAGCCAACAGCAAGGCTGAAATATTGCGCCGCGAGGGATCCGATATCGGCGTTCTGGACGTAGACGGCATCGCGCAGAAAGACCCGGCCCTTGCACACAGCAAGGATCAGTTTGCCGGAGCACTTTTCGGCGGCCGGGACGAGACCGGTGATTGCCGGATGTTTACCCGCAATCTGGCAAGCTGGCTCGGCGAGCGCGGCGTCGCATTCAGATGGGGAGTAACGATCCGTTCCCTTGAGGCAGATGGAGATCGCATCAGTGGCGTTATAACTGATCTGGGAACCCTGTCCGCGGACATTGTCGTGTTATCGCTGGGTGTGTATTCGCCCCATCTTGCAAAACCCGTCGGGATTGATCTGCCGATCTATCCGGTCAAGGGATACTCGATGACCGTTCCTGTGTCAGGCCGCAACAATGCGCCTGCCATTGGTGGCATCGACGAAGAAAGCCTGGTTGCCTACACGCCCATGGGCGATCGGTTGCGAGTGACCGCGACTGCCGAATTTTCAGGGTACCGGGTGGACCATTCCACAGATGATTTTCGGCATATGACAAGTGTGGTGAAGGGATTGTTTCCCGATGGTGCAGATTATTCCAAGGCGGAATACTGGGCGGGCCTTCGCCCGATGACGCCTGAGGGTACACCAATCCTAGGGGCAACTAGGTTCAACAACCTCTGGATGAATACTGGCCAGGGCCATATGGGCTGGACCATGAGCCACGGGGCGGGCCGGTTGGTCGCAGACCTCATTGCCGGACGCAAACCGGCGATTCCGCTCGACGGTATGACGCTTTAGAGGTCTCTCCACTCATCTGTTTAAGGACAAAGAGTTCCGGGACAAAATACGTAAACCTGTGAGTTGATGGCCCGGTATGGCTTGCTTTGCGTCAGAAAAACCACATAAGTTTTTGAAAGATCAATTGGCGCCGGATCACGGGGGTAGTTAAGCGCGAGGGTAGGCTTGACGAATGACGGATGTTACGACGAACTGGTTTGCAGGTGTTTCAGCCGTTCTCGCAATAGTTGTAATTGTTCATACACTGCTGCAGATGCGCAAGAACAAGCGGTGGACAGATGACAGCGATGCGCCATCGGGTGCGAGCCTGGTAAGCCGGGCCAGATACCGCGGTCACCGCGTGATACACTATAATGACGGGTCGGTGCTGGCCGAAACCCGCTTCGGATTCAGGTCATTTGAGAATTTCGACCTGTATCGCCAGTATATCGACCGCTGAGCTGCAAACCTGATCGCTTTCAAATTTGTCCCGTGATGTTGTGAATTGACGTAAAGGCATTTGTCTCGGGCGCGATACGCCCGCGGCACCACAAGCTTCATCTGCGACAAATGAAATCTCAACGCTGAAAGGACATCATTCGGATACATCACGGCTGGCCGAATCAAGATGAATCTGTTGATTTATGTCATCATTTTGTTCGCAGTGGGCGCTGTTATGAAAAAAGGCCTGATATCTGTCTTCACATTGCTGGGTGTTGTCGTTGTAAGTGTGCTGCTGGCTGAATTGTTCGGCCTGAGCGTCACGGCCATGGTGTTGATTGCGACGATCGGCTCTCTGATTTGTCTGCTGGTTCTGTTCGTTGTCCCCAGGGTCAGACAACAGGTTGCGGAACGCGAATACCGGCAGTTGCTGAAAGAAGGCATGCATTTGATTGTTG
Organism: uncultured Anderseniella sp.; assembly: GCA_938039915.1. GTDB lineage: Bacteria > Pseudomonadota > Alphaproteobacteria > Rhizobiales > Aestuariivirgaceae > Anderseniella. The sequence continues at coordinate 30,152 of CALHUA010000078.1, read as the reverse complement.
GTCGTGCCCGTTACCGCGGACGTCGGGTGCTGCATTACGCTGATGGCAGTGTGGCTGTGCAGACTGCTGGCGGCATGTTGGCATTTGACAGTTTTGACGCCTGCAGACGGTTTGTCGATGGACGTTGAAGCGGTACGATCGTGCTGTAAGTGTTAATTGCCGGCAGGCGTTCATGGTTGCGCGCGGGAAATACTCAACTTTTTCGGACTCATGTGCATTTTCCCCAGCCTGATCGATCTGTCTGGCCTGAAACTGCAGCAGGGCTGGAAACCGAACCAGGACGCTTTGTGTTGTAATGATCGCCCAGATTTTCAAAAACCTTGTTTCGAGACGAAAGAATAGCCCGCAAGACATGGAACCGCGTCTTCCTGATGGCGTCCGGGTCTATGTTATCGGTGATATTCACGGCAGAATCGACCTGCTGGAGCGGCTTTATGCAATGATTGAGGCTGATCGCAATGAACGCCCGATCGGTCATTGCGTGGAAGTTTTCCTTGGCGACTATATTGATCGCGGGCCATCGTCACGAGAAGTGCTGGAGTGGATGGTGAGCGGTCACAGTGTCTGCAACAAACGAATTACATTGCGTGGCAATCATGAACTTTATCTGCAGGACTTTCTGACTGATCCCGGCGTGATCAGTTCGTGGGGGCAGTATGGCGGTCTGGAAACACTGCATTCCTACGGCCTGAAGTTTCGCATGCCGATGGGTGAAGACCAGTGGGCAGGTATACAGCAAGGCCTGCTGGATGTCCTGCCGCCCAGCCACCGGGTTTTCCTGGAAAACTGCATTCTGTCAGCCGGTGCCGGCAAGTATTTCTTTGCACATGCCGGGGTAAACCCTTCCATTCCACTGGATGATCAGGTTGCCGCGGACCTGCTTTGGATCCGTGAACCGTTCCTGAGCCACGACAGGGCCTTGCCGAAAATAATCGTCCACGGCCATACGCCCGCAGAGAAGCCTGAAGTCGAGGTTCACCGGATCGGCATCGATACCGGAGCGTATATAACCGGGCGTTTGACCTGCGCGGTGCTTGAAGGAAACGACGTGAGATTCCTCTCAACGTAGAGCAACATGTGTCACCTGAACCCGGAAAATTGCTCTCGCACTTTGAACGCGATCATTATGATTTTTGAGTGATTTGATCAAAAATCATACTGATCTGGGGGTGCCGGTCCAAATGAAACGCAACAAATTTACGACTTGTTAACCTTTTGGCAATCTTTGCTGACCTAGTGTTAGACGTGGACGGCGATGTCAGAGAGGTGGTTTGAGTACTGATTCGCTGTCGGTGGGCTTGATAGGTCTTTAGATAAACCGGTGTCTGCCGGACTTGTCTGAGAAAGCGGATGGTAAAGGTCATGTTTCCTGGGGGATTTCAGAACCGATTCACACTACTTGCGGCGATGATCGTGCTTGCGCAAATGCTGAGCGCGTGCGGATCTTCTTCGGGCAGTGTGGAATCTACCGGATTGTCGGCGGCGCCTGCCAGTTATGGGGCAACGGTACAACCGGTGCCCGCGGCTGCAGGGTCGGCAACGGCATACCAGTTGGGTGCCGGCGACAAGGTCAAGGTCAACGTATTCGGTGAACCCGATCTGTCCGGCGAGTTTCTGGTTGGTGACAATGGCCGCATAGACCTGCCGCTCATTGGTGCGGTGCAGGCCCGCGGCCAGACCGTAACCCAGTTTCAGAATGCGGTGGTGGCGAGATATTCAGGCGGTTACCTGAAAGATCCAAAGGTTTCGGTGTCGGTTCTGAACTATCGCCCGTTCTTCATCCAGGGCGAAATCGGCAAGGGCGGTGAATATCCCTACAAGGCCGGATTGACCATCCAGAACGCGGTCGCGATTGCAGGCGGATATACCTACCGGGCCAATACCAGCAAGGCGTTTGTGCGCCGAGCAGGCGAAGATCAGGAAGTGGAAGTTCAGACAAATCAACGAGTTGCGATCAACCCGGGAGATATCATCCGGGTGCCGGAACGGTTTTTCTGATTGTGTTGAGAGCGCAACCGCCCAAAGCGGACAAGTGTTCGCATCTCGGCACAGGTGAGGCGTATGCGGATCAACCTGTAAACAATTCATTAGCTACCATTTGGTATGATCGGACAATGACGCAATTCAGTAATTGCAGATTTCAAAGCCATGAATCGGCTGGGTTACAAGCCATGATGGGCTATATTGAAGGTGGGCGGCGATGTCGGTCAAACTGATAGTTTCGAGCGCAATGGGTATTGCGCTGTTTTCGGGTTTCGTACACGCGCAAAGCGTGGAAGCCTTCCTTGCCAGCTATAATCAGGATCCTTCCCTTACAATCGCGGTCTCGGACGCGGTTAGCTCAAACGTCAGAGAAGCTGAAGAGTTTTGCCGCGCTGCAGACGATGAGGTCGAGCAGGTGCAGGTCTATGTGGGCGCCGGTCTGGCCGGGGCGCACCAGTACCTGGTGTCGGTTAACGAATTTGCTGAAGCCAGCCGGATAAAATTAATCACATGCACCTGCGAAAGAACCCGCGGTCATATTCTGAGCTCGTTTGCAAACGGGATTGGCGAGTTGGAGCGCGACGTGTGTTCAAGCGCATGGCGCGGTGAGAGTGGCGGGACACCGCCAGGCGTATTCAAGATCAATCTCGGCGGTGGCGGCGATGGCGTCAGCAGAAACTGATCTGGCACGGTCGAATGTCTGATCGGGCGGCGGCAAGACGAAGTTGAAATGGGGCGTGACGGCGGAAATGCGGGTTAAACTTATAATTGCAGTGCTTTGTGCAAGCGCATGTGTTTCCGCGGGAGCGTCCGCGCAGGAACACTTGCGTCGAGGCACTGGTGAAATGCCGACCGTTCGTGACCGGTTTGAAGGCCTGGGTTTGCGAGCCGGGCAGTTCTGGGTTCTGCCAGACATTGAAACCGGATATTTCTACGATAGTAACGTCTTCGGCGAATCAGTCGGCAAGAATGACGACTCAGGGGTCTACGTCTCGCCGTCGGTACTGATGCGATCAGATTTTGGCCGGCACCACCTGAATTTGCGCGCCGGGCTCGATCATCACGAATATTTCGATTTCTCATCACAAAGCCGAACCGACTTTGATGGTGAACTGGATGCCCTTTTTGAAATCAGCAGCGATACGGTGCTGAAGGGTGGCCTGAAAGGCGGGAAATTCAACCAGGAGCCCGGAGACCTGGAATACCCGACCGTCGGCGTACCCACATCACCGGGAGAATATTACAGATTCGATTCCTGGGCATCTCTCAGACACGCATTCAACAGGCTGTCGGTATCGGTTGGCGCAGCGTTTGATTATTTCAACTTTGACGATGTAGACGGCATTGATCAGGATTTCAGAGACGGCAACGTCACCACGACCGGCGGGCGGATTTCCTATCTCGCTTCGCCCGGTTACCGGATATTCGGCGATTTCCGGTACAATTGGCGCGACTACGATGGCGGTACGATTGCCGACTCTGACGGCTGGCGCGCCCTTGCCGGTGTCGAATTTGAAGTGACCCGTCTGATCTCGGGAGAACTGGGTGTCGGGTACAACGAGCAAACCTACGATATTGCCGGTTCGCCGACCACATCCTCGTTCAGTTATCACGGTGCGTTGACCTGGAACCCCACACCCCTGATGACAGTCAAACTCGAGGCCGACCGTACCATCGAAGACAGCACATTCAATCAGGTTGGACGTGTACAGGATTCAGCCAAACTGGTTGTTGACTACGAAGTATTACGTGAACTGATATTCACGCCATCGGTTGGTTTTTCGTACAACAACTATGAGAATTCATCTGTGGACGATTTCAGGATTGAAGCTGGAGCAGAGCTCGAATACCGGGTGAACCGCTTCATGTCTGTTGGCAGCAGGTACAAATACTCTTACAGTGATGTCACTGGTCCAGGCCTTGCCGATTGGGACCGTCACCTGGTGGGTATCTATGCTAAAGCGCGCTTCTGATAACAGTCCTGCGGCTGGCCGTGAAGGGTACCCTGACACATCTTCTTCCTTCGGGTTTGGTGGGGCAGAAGGTATTGATTTAAGGGAGATTTTTCGGATTGTACGGCGCCGTGGCCCGATGGTCGCAGTGATCGGATTTCTGACGGCCCTGCTGGGTGCGGTCTATGCTCTCCAACTCACTCCCGTCTACACCGCAAAGTCGACACTGCTGATCGACACGAATCAGAAGAACATTATCAATGCCGAAGCTATCGTTTCCGGTATTGGCCGTGACAATTCCGCACTGGAAAGTGAGCTCGAGCTCATTCGGTCCTATGACGTGGCCAAGCGGGTCGTCAGCAAGCTCAAGCTTGACCAGCAACCGAAAGCTGAACCTTCGAAGGTTTCTGTGGTTCGGCAATTGATGTCACTGGTGTTCAGCCGTGAACCGGCCCCCAAGCCGGTCGTCAACGAGAGCCACACTGACAAGGTCATCCGGTCGCTTTCAAGATCGATTGCTGTTGATCGCAAGGGTTGGACCTATGTGGTTGATATCAAGTACACCTCCAGCAATCCGGTCAAGGCTGCCCAGGTGGCGAATGCGTTTGCGGACGAGTACCTGGTTGATCAGCTTGAAGCCAACTATGAGGTTACCCGGCGGGCCAACGACTGGCTCAGTGAACGTCTTGATGATCTGAGAAAGAAAGTACGTGAATCAGAGCGTGCCGTCGAACTGTTCAAGGTGGAAAACAACATTGTCGAGACCAACGGTTCGACACTGAACGATCAGCAGGTTGCCAAGCTGAATGAGCAGTTGATTCTGGCACGTGCGGAATCAGCCCAGGCGCAGGCAAGATATGACCAGGTTCAAGCGGTGCGCAAAAGGGGTGGAGACATCACGGCCTTTGCCGACGCCCTGCAGTCCAGTGCACTGGCGTCACTCAAAGGCAAGGCGTCGGAGATACGCCGCGAGCTTGCCAACTTGAGTGCCAAGTACGGCAATCGCCACCCATCAGTGGTATCTGCGCGGGCCCAGCTTCAGGATATCCGGCGTTCGATCAGTTCCGAGGCCAAGCGCATCCTGACGTCTACGGAAAACGCGCTGCGGGTGGCAAGCAGCCGCGAAAAATCTATCGCGGCGAGCCTGACGGAAGTCAGGGGGACGGCCTCCAGAGACGGCCAGGCGGAAGTCATTCTCAGAGAACTTGAACGGGAAGCGGCAGCCAACAAGGCACTGTTTGAGTCATTTCTGTCGCGGTTCAAGCAGACCAGCGAACAGGAAAAACTCAATACCAACAATTCGCGCGTCATTGAGCGGGCCTCCGTACCACTTGGCCCCAGCGCCCCGAACAAGAAGTCGATAGTGATACTGGCGACAATGCTGGGGTTGGGCCTGGGGGTCGGACTTGCTTTCCTGCTTGAACAACTGGACGCAGGATATCGCACAGCTATCCAGATCGAAAAACAACTGGGCGTACCGGTTCTTGCGAGTATGCCGCGTTCGGATGATGAGCTGCCCGGCAGCGGCATCGGGCGTGCGGTCCGAAAATACAATCCGTTCGGTTTGCTACCGTCATTTTTTCGCAGGGGCGACAAATCTGAACGGCGTATGAAAAAGAGTGACCGGGTGAGCATCAGCCGGCTGGTGGTTCAACGGCCACTGTCAAGTTTCACTGAAGCAGTTCGGGCGCTGAGGATGGGCATCAAGTTTGCAGATGTTGATCGCCCGCAGAAAATTGTGCTGCTTGCCTCGGCTCTTCCAGGTGAAGGCAAGTCCACAATTGCGAGCAATTTGGCGCTGCATGCGGCCGCCTCAGGAGAGCGGGTGCTGATCATTGACCTTGATCTGCGCCACCCGGTGCTCACATCGTTGTATGCGCCGGATGCCAAGCAAGGCGCAGTGGAACTGTTGCTCGGTGAAGTTGATCTCAAGCAGGCAATTGTTAAAGATGCCGCGTCGGGTCTTCATATCCTGCCAGCGCCGCGCCGCAAGGACCTTACCCACACGGCTGAACTGCTCGGGTCAAAACGGATGAAAGATCTGTTTGCCCACTTGAGCGGGTTTTACGATCTCATTGTCGTCGATACCTCGCCCTTGCTGCCGGTTACCGATGGCCGCGCCCTGATCGATGTAGTTGATTCACTGGTACTGGTGGTGAAATGGGAAACCACAGCGCGTGATGCAGTTGATGCGGCACTGAAGCAGTCGCTGGGTGCACATGCCAAATTGACCGGTGTTGTCATGAACGATGTGGTGGCGTCGAGAGCGCGTTACTACGACTATTACAAGTCCGGCTACTACAGCAAAAAGTACCCTTACTATTACGGCGGTAAGGCGTAGGGCCTGGGCCCGTTAATCTTATGCAATTCTGTTTGAAAGAAAACAGTCGAATGATGTTGAAAAAGCGCAAGACAAGGCTTTGTGCCTTTTCGAGCATTTTTCGACTTCGGGCGGGTGTTTTCCTTCAAACCCGAAGGACGGGGTCTATTTTGCCCCTGACCGCGTTGAAAGGTCTTGAAAAACGGACTGTTTCCTGCGCCCTTTCGCCTTGTCAGAAGCAGAATATCCTCCTGCAGAATGGATAAGATTAATGACCCCTGACCCCAAGGTGAAGCGAGGCGCAAGTCCGTTCGCGATGGGGCTTTTGTTGTGTCTGGGTGTGGGGGTGGCCTCCCTGGGCGGTTATCAGTTGTTCCGGCTGAACAATACGCATCAGCATGACGAAGTGTTGTATTCAGTGTCTCCCGGGACCCTGCAGGTCTGGCTGATGACGCTGGATCCCGCAGTGCCTGATGACGCTGCCAGGCTTGCCGACCGGTTTGTCGGGATGACATTGCCGCAACGGCGCGATGCCGTTCTGGCGATTGCTCAGCCCGCGTACTTCGAGGCGATGGGCCAGGACTTTGCCGGGCGCCGCAGTTTGCAGATGTTGATGCTGGAGGCATCGGAACTGGCGCTTGCCAGGGCGCCGGCACTTGGCGAGTTCTGGTTTCTGGCCGCCAAGCTGCGTACCGGTCTTTATGGTTTCGATGCCGCGGTCCAGCGCTATCTTGAATTGTCTTACACCTATTCGCCAAAAGAGGTGGATCTGGTGCTGGAGCGTCTGCAGATGATGTCACTTGCCTGGCCGCTGCTCGGCACGCGCCTCAAGGACATCGTCCGCCATGACGTGAAGATCGTTGACCAAGCCTACCCCAAACGTGCAGCAGAACTTCGGCAATACCTCCTCAGAGCAGGAGCAAAGCTTTGATGATCCGGGGCGCACCATACCTGCCCGCTTGCGTTCGGAGCATGTCATGAGTGCGGTTGCTTCGGTGCTGATTGCGATCGTTGTCGGTCTCAGCCCGTTCTGGCTCGGATCCAACAGACCGCTTGTATGGACTGTGAATGCGGTCATGGCAGGCGGACTGCTGGTTTTTATCTGCCTGTCCGTTCAGCTGGAAGCACGCCGTCATCCGGCACTTATGCTTTCAAAGCTCTCGGTTCCAGTTGCGATGTTTGGACTGGGGCTGCTTTGGGCCGTGGTGCAAATCCTGCCGTCGGGGTCTTCAATAGCAGGTCATCCTGCATGGCAGGTGGCCGGTGAGGTAATGGACCGCGATATCGCCTCGAGCATATCCATCAATCCGCCGGAGACCGTTTGGGGCATATTGCGCTACCTGACTGCCGCGACGGTTTTGCTGGGCGTGTATGTCCTGGCGCGGTCGGTTAAAAACGCCCGGATCATCCTGCGGGTATTTGTAATTCTGGCCGGGCTTGCAGCGCTTTACGGACTGACGCGGTTGTCGCTGTCCCTGGATAAAATCCTGTGGTTCGACGAGCCGGACAGCGGTTACCTCACGTCGGGTTTCATCAACCGCAACAGCGCTGCAACCTATTTCGGCCTGGCTTGTGTGGCGAGCATGGGTCTTGTGATCCAGCATGTTCGATCGGTTCTGCAATCGGCGTCGCCTGATGGTGGCCGTGACCTGGTCAGGAAGCTGGCGCTTGCCATGTCCGGGATGCTTGGTTTTGATCTTGTCCTGTTTGTATTGACGCTTGTGTCCGTACTGGCAACCGGTTCTCGCGGCGGCATCAGCTTCACGGTAGCAGCAATGGTTTTCATGATGGTGCTGTATGGCGTCAAGACGACAACACGAAACCGGTCTGCAGGAGGTGGGCCTGCCTGGATGGCGAGTATTATCGCCATATCGGTATTGATCGTGGGTATTTTTGAATTGTCGGGTGCCCGTTTGATGGGGCGGTTGCTGAACCAGGGAATTGCAGCAGATTCCAGGCTTGAGACCTACGCACGGACATGGGAAGCAGTCCGGGACTATCTGTATCTGGGTAGCGGACTGGGCACTTTTCAGGATGTGTTTCCGGCGTACCGGCTTGAACTTTCTGCTGGTCGTCATGTGTGGGACAAGGCTCACAACGACTATCTGGAGTTGCTCCTCGGACTGGGGCTGCCCGCCGCGGCACTGGTTCTGGCGGGTTTTGCCACCTTGTTTTTCAAGGTGATCAGAGGCTTTTATGCACGCCATCGCGACAGTCATTATGCAGCCATTGCAGCAGCAGTCTGCGTGTTGATCGGCCTGCACTCGCTGGTTGATTTCAGTTTGCAGATTCAAGCAAACACGCTGGCTTTTGCCCTGCTGCTGGGATTGGGGCTGGCGCAATCCTGGAGTACCCGCCACCAATCATAGTGCGGCGTGTTCTGACAGCAAATAAATCGCCTAGAATCAGACGCTTAACTTGAACATCATCTGGTATGGAATATGCAGATTTCGAACACATCAGGTGTTGCGACCCTTGGGGTAGATAGTTAACGTATGCCAAGCTGAGGGGACAGTGATTCGGATGATCAAAGGCGACGTAATTGGCAAGAGGTGGTTTGCTGTGCGCACGCAACCCAATCGGGAACATCGTGCAAAGCATCAGCTTGACCTGCAACAGTTCAGAACCTTTCTGCCGCTGATCGAAAAATCCGTGCGCCATGCCAGGAAGGTTCGCCAGGTTCGTTCTGCCCTGTTTCCGGGTTATTTGTTTGTTGAACTCGATCTGTCCAGAGATCAGTGGCGTTGCATAAATTCGACTTACGGCGTGTCTTGCCTGGTAATGGCAGGCGAGCGTCCTGCCAACATACCGGCAGGTGTGATTGAGTCGATAATTGACATGTCGGAAAGCAATGGGTTGGTTGATTTTACCCCTGATTTGCAAGCCGGCATAAGTGTGCAAATGGTATCCGGACCCCTGTCAGGTTTGATAGGGCGGTTGAACCGCTGCGATGCGCGCGGTCGTGTGGAAGTCCTGCTCGAAGTCATGGGGCAGGAAATCAGGGTGACGTCCAATGCCAAGGCATTGATGCCAGCCTGAACGGTGATGAAGCTTTACGGTAACTGAGTAGAAAGGCGCCAAACCCTGGTGCTGAGAACAGATATTGGTTGTATGTGCCGTGGTGAAAGTCGTTTCACCCGGAGTGCGGTAGCCATTGCCTGATTTGTGAAATCAACAAATGTGTCTGATAGATAAATGAACACCAAAACCAATCTCGTGCCGGTCGTTCTGTGTGGTGGGGCCGGGACACGGTTGTGGCCACTGAGCCGGCAGGCGTTTCCGAAACAGTTCGCTGTTGAGGTAGACCAGCAATCCCTTCTTGATCTTACCCTGGCCAGGGTCAACAGGCTTGAGGGAGTTTCGTCCTGTGTCGCCGTTACAGGTGAGGATTACCGCTTCATGGTTGCTGAAGCGCTTCACAATGCGGGGTTGCCGGGTTCGATCCTGCTGGAGCCGGTGGCGCGCAATACGGCGCCTGCCTTATGTGCTGCAGCGCTGCAGATTGCCAAATCCGACCCTGACGCGATCATGGTAATACTGCCATCGGATCATTTTGTTGCAGACATCGACAAATTTGCTTCCGCCATCTCAGATGCGACACGTCTGGCGCAAGAAGGATGGTGGGTGACGTTGGGCATTCGACCAACCAAGCCGTCCTCGGCGTATGGCTATATTGAACCGGGATCAGTGATTGCAGATCACGGCTCAGCAGCCCAGGTGTCGCAGTTCCTGGAAAAACCGGATGTCGAAAAAGCCGGTGAATTGATCGGGGCAGGGTGTGTCTGGAATGCCGGCATCTTTGTTGTCAAAGCCGGCACGGCGGCCGATCTTGTTGCCAAGCATGCGCGTGAAATTCATGACGCGGTGACGGCTGCCGTTGAAGATATTGCCGTCGACAACCATTTCTACCGGCTGCAGCCAGACGCGTTTTCTGCAAGCCCGTCGATTTCAATCGATTATGCGGTGCTCGAAAATGAGTCCCGTGTTGCCGTTGTCCCCTATGAAGGCGACTGGTCTGACCTTGGTTCATGGGATGCTGTTGCAGGTGTGCATGCAGCGGACGACAGAGGCAATCGATCAGCAGGAGATGCCTGGTTTTCAAGTTCACAACACTGCTTCGTCCACAGCCCCGACAAGCTCACGGTGGTGCTGGGGTTGAAGGACGTTGTCGTGGTCGATACACCTGATGCCCTGCTGGTCACCAGCAGGGACCAGGTCGAGCAGGTCAAGGCCGTTGTCGACGATCTCAGAACGGCAAAGCGCAGTGAACTGACCGATCACCGCAAGGTTGCCCGTCCATGGGGAACATTTGAAGGCATTGACCGGGGCGAACGGTATCAGGTCAAGCGCATCACGGTAAAACCGGGCGCGCAGTTGTCGCTGCAATATCATCATCACCGGGCCGAGCACTGGATCGTGGTCAAGGGCATCGCCAAAGTTACCCGCGGCGAGGAAACCTTCCTGTTGCGCGAGAACGAGTCTACCTACATTCCGCTGGGCGCAGTTCACAGGATGGAGAACCCCGGCAAGACCATGCTGGAACTGATCGAAGTGCAGTCCGGATCCTACCTGGGCGAAGATGATATTGTGCGGGTCGAAGACGTCTACGGGCGTGAAGCAGAACCAGGTTCAGCGAAGCGGAAGTCGTCGGAGGCATCACCGCGCACAAAAACCAAACCGGCCAAGCCATCGGCCGGCAAGGGGGCCCCGGAATGATTTCTCCACCGAGGGTAGCAAACGAACGGGCGCAGGTTGCTGCCAGGGGAAAGGATATCGAAGACCGCGAACCAATGCGACTGGTGACCCGGATCCGTTTCCAGTTGATTGGCGGTCTGTTGTTTGCCGTCATTGTGCCGGGGTTCGCCCGCTGGCCAACATCCAGCCTGGTTCCCGGATCGAGCTTGGATTCCCTGCAATCTGCGATGCTGGGTTCCATGCTGGCACTGTTTCTCGGCTATTGGGCCTTGCGGCAGATGATTGCGTATCCCGGTGTCCAGGCAACGCAATATATAGCGCCGGCCTTTGCCATCTCCTATTCAATCATCATCTTGATGTTCTTCTTTTTGCGAATAGATTATTCGCGTTACCAGTTTGGTGCCAGCTTCATAGTTGCGGTCGTCTGGTTCTATGCGTGCTTCTTTCTGGCGCGCCGGGCACTGTTGCAGAGCTTCGCCCTGGTGGAGACAGGCGATACCAAGGATCTGAAAAACCTGGATGCCGTCAACTGGTTCAGTCTGCGCAAACCAGTTGCGCCCAACCGGCCTCTCGATGGCATAGTTGTCGACCTCAGGTCGGACCTGTCAGATGACTGGAACAGGTTTCTTGCCGACTGTGCGCTGAAGGGAATTCCGGTCTATCATGTGAAACAGATGGCTGAGGCGCTGACCGGCAAGGTGGAAATCGAACATCTGTCTGAAAACAGTCTCGGATCGGTCCTGCCGTCACTATTGTATCTGAGGTTGAAACGCCTCGTTGATCTTGGGCTGGCTGTCATTCTGGCGCCTTTCTTTCTGATCATCGTGGTACTTGCGGCAATCGCCGTGAAACTTGACTCGAAAGGCCCGGCATTTTTTCTGCAACCGCGCATGGGCTTCAGAGGCGAGCCGTTCAGGATGATCAAGCTGAGAACAATGAAAGTGGGCGCGCAAAAATCGGGCGGTAACTTTACCGAGGACAATGATCCCCGCATTACCAGAATAGGGCGTTTTTTGCGCAAATATCGTATTGATGAATTTCCACAGATCATCAACATTTTTGCAGGGCAGATGAGCTGGATCGGACCCCGGCCGGAAGCGCTGGAGCTGTCGGACTGGTATCAGCGCGATATTCCGTTTTACAGGTACCGGCACATCGTGCGCCCTGGACTTTCCGGCTGGGCGCAGGTGCACCAGGGCAATGTGGCGCAAGTCGAACAGGCAACCCACAAGCTGCACTATGATTTTTATTACATTAAACACTTTTCACCATGGCTCGATGCGCTTATCACAGCGAAAACCATCTGGACGGTTCTGACCGGGTTCGGATCGAAGTGAGACACGAAAGAGTAATGTCATGAAACTGGCTGTCATTGGTGCTGGATATGTTGGACTGGTCTCGGCAGCATGCTTTGCCGAGTTTGGATTTTCCGTCACCTGCATCGACAAGGAAGCCGAGAAAATCACGGCGCTCGAAGCAGGCAGAATTCCAATATACGAGCCTGGCCTGGAGCAAATCGTTCACAGCAATTTTGAGGCTGGCCGCCTGACCTTCTCCACCGATCTTCCGTCTGCGGTCGCAGATGCAGATGTGGTGTTCATCGCGGTTGGAACACCGACGAGGCGGGGTGAAGATGCAGCGGATTTATCCTATGTGTTCGGGGCAGGTGCCGAAATCGCCGACGCCATGCAGGGCTTTACCGTTGTGGTTACCAAATCAACCGTCCCGGTAGGCACAGCGGCGAAGTTAAAAGACCTGATTTTGAAGACGCGCCCCAATGCGGACTTTGAAGTGGCGTCCAACCCTGAATTCCTGCGTGAAGGATCCGCGGTCGAAGACTTTCTGCGGCCGGACCGTATTGTGTTGGGGGTGAGTTCGGAGCGGGCTGAAGCACCGTTGCGGCAATTGTACCGCCCGCTCACCCAGGTGGATGTACCGATAGTGTTTACCTCCTGCCAGGCGGCTGAAGTCATCAAGTATGCAGCCAATACCTATCTTGCCACCCGGATCGGGTTCGTGAACCAACTGGCAGATCTGTGTGAAAAAGTTGATGCGGATATTACTCACGTGACCCGGGGCATGGGGCTCGACAAGCGAATTGGCCAGCATTACCTGCAGCCTGGGCCCGGATTTGGCGGATCGTGTTTCCCGAAGGATACACGGGCACTCATGGTGACGGCCCGTGAACACAAGGCGCCATTTACGGTTGTCGAGGAAGTCATCGAAGCAAACGAACGGCGCAAGCGCAGCCTGACCGAGCGGGTCACAAATGCGGTTGGCGGCAGTTTGAAAGGCAAACGCATTGCGGTTCTGGGGATCGCGTTCAAGGCGGACACCGATGATATTCGGGATGCAGCATCGCTGGTTCTGATCCCCGAGCTGCAAGCAGGCGGCGCCGTTGTGGCCGCCTATGATCCCGCGGCGATGGACAATGGCCGCGCGCAGTTTGAGAACGTGCAATGGTGCGCCGATGCCTATTCTGCCGCCATGGACGCTGCAGCCGTGGTTATCCTGACGGAATGGAACGAGTTTCGCGGGCTGGATTTTGCCAGGCTGGCAAAATCCATGCGCGTGCCGGTGATGGTGGACTTTCGCAACCTGTTCTCGCTGCAGGATGTCGAAAACAGCGGGCTCGTTTACCATTCATTAGGCAGGGCGCAACATGATCAATCCAGTGGTACAGACAAGATTGCCCTGATTCGGTCGAGTTGACCTGGATGGTGCAATTGCCCCATCCAGAAGCGAGACAGCTTAGTGAATTCGTATTCGTTGTCCAAGGTGCGTCCCGGTCCGAAGATACTCATGGTATGTTTGTGGACCATGATCGCAGTGAGTGTCAGTTTCATTGTTCATTTTGGCCTCTTCTCAAAGCCACCATTGTCATGGCTTTTGCTCGGATTGTCGCGGTTTGATCTTGTGTTGCATGCGGTTGCTTTTGCGTGTCTTGCGATACCATCGTTCATGTTGTTCCGATCCATGTTCATGACCGCAGTGAGTATATCTGCGCTGGGGGCCGGGCTGGAGGTTGCGCAATGGATGACGACTTCTCGTGAAGCTTCCATCTCGGATATTTCTGCCAACTGCCTGGGTATTGCATGTGCGGCGTTCATTGTGGTGATGTTGAAGAGAGCGGATTTTGCGATTCTCCGGTCTGTTTTATAGTAATACGGGATCTCATGAACCCGTGTTGCCATAACACTCTGGAAACGATCAGGTTCATGACTTTTGATTGTAACAACCGAAAATCATCCTGATCCAGGCAGTGCAGTCTGACACAACTGGTCCGGCCCGACAGAAAACCTACCCTTGCTACCCTTGTGAAAGGTCCGATGTGACTGTGAAACGCGCGCTTATAACTGGCATTACCGGCCAGGATGGGGCCTATCTGGCCGAACTTCTTCTTGCCAAGGGCTACGAAGTGCATGGTGTTAAACGGCGGTCGTCGTCATTTAATACCGGGCGCATCGATCATCTTTATCACGATCCTCACGAACGTGGTGTGAAGATGTTCCTGCACTTTGGTGACATGACCGACGCGACCAACCTCATTCGGCTGATGCAGGAGATCCAGCCGGACGAAGTTTATAATCTGGCGGCTCAGTCGCATGTGCAGGTGAGCTTTGATACCGCAGAATATACTGCCAATGCAGATGGCATAGGGACGTTGCGGATTCTTGAGGCGATGCGGCTGTTGAAGCTGGGAGACAAGACGCGGTTTTATCAGGCATCAACGTCGGAACTGTATGGCAAGGTGCAGGAGATACCGCAGTCTGAGACGACACCGTTTTATCCGAGATCACCCTATGCCGCAGCAAAACTCTATGCCTACTGGATTACGGTGAACTACCGCGAAGCATACGGTTTTCACGCTTCGAACGGCATACTGTTCAACCATGAAAGTCCGATCCGCGGGGAGACGTTTGTGACCCGCAAGATTACCCGCGCCGTGGCGGCAATTCATATGGGGGTTCAGGACACGCTGTATCTCGGCAACCTAGACGCCAAGCGCGACTGGGGACATGCGCGTGATTATGTGGAAGGCATGTGGCGGATTGTTCAGCACGATGAGCCCGATGATTTCGTACTGGCGACAGGTGAAACCCATACGGTTCGATCATTTGTCGACGCGGCGTTCAAGGAAGTCGGCATTGATATTGAATGGAACGGCGAAGGTATTGAGGAAACCGGTACGGACAAGGCATCCGGGCGGCTTCTGGTGCGTGTCGACCCGCGTTATTTCCGCCCCACCGAGGTGGAGTTGCTGATCGGAGATCCGAGCAAGGCCAAAGAGAAACTTGGCTGGAGCGCCACAACCACACTATCGGAGCTGGTCTCCGAAATGGTTCGGGAAGATCTGAAACAAGTGACTGATGAGCATCGCAAAAACCGCCATGAATGACCCGATCTTCTCACTTGAAGGCAAATCGGTGTGGGTGGCTGGTCACCGCGGCATGGTCGGTTCTGCCCTGGTGCGCAGACTGCAGCGGGAGAAGTGTACGGTTCTGACGACCGACCGCGAAGATGCAGACCTTGTCCGCCAGGAAGAGGTGGAGAGGTGGATGAACGCCAATCGGCCACAGGTGGTGTTTCTGGCAGCAGCAAAGGTCGGCGGTATTCAGGCGAACAGCTCGTACCCGGCACAGTTTCTTTACGAAAACCTGATGATCGAGGCGAACATAATACACGCCGCGTTCAAGGCTGATGTGGAGAAACTGGTGTTTCTGGGATCGACCTGCATCTATCCGAAACTGGCACCGCAGCCGATTCCGGAAGATGCTCTTCTGACCGGGCCGCTTGAGCCGACAAATGAATGGTATGCCATTGCCAAGATTGCCGGCATCAAGCTGTGCCAGGCGTATCGCAGGCAGTACGGATGCGATTTCATCGCCGCCCAGCCAACGAACCTGTACGGCCCCGGCGACAATTACGATCTGGAGACTTCTCATGCGCTGCCTGCATTGCTGAGGAAAGCGCACGAAGCCAAAGTTTCGGGAGCCAAGACCTTGACGGTTTGGGGTTCAGGTGAACCGCTGCGGGAGTTCCTGTACGTGGATGATCTTGCCGATGCGGTCGTGTTTCTCGCCAAGCACTATTCCGGTGAGGGACACATCAATGTGGGGTCTGGTGAAGAAGTGTCAATCCATCAACTGGCCGATACCATCTGCAAGGTAGTCGGCTTCGATGGGCAGCTGAAGTTTGATCCGTCAAAACCCGACGGCACACCTCGAAAACTGGCTGATGTGTCGAAGCTGAAAGCGCTGGGTTGGGACGGTGCGCGATCACTCGAGGATGGCCAGAAGGCCACGTATCTCGACTACTGCAGAGAGTACGGCTCAGCCGGTTTGCAGAAAGACACTCGTTGACAACAGTCAACCGGCTCATCCGCGCGTATTGCAGGAGTTATCCAACTGAGGGAGCCACTGTAATCTGCAGCCGTCAGCAATTGTTTCAACTATCCACAGACTTGCCGTCATGCAGACAGAAGAGGTATCGGACATGTGTGGCATAGCCGGGTTTTTCACTGGCTCAAGAACAACGTGGTCAAGCGGGCACAACTCCGTGCTTGATACGATGTCCGAGGCCATCGGACATCGCGGACCAGACTCAAACGGGACCTGGCGCGATCGCGCTTCAGGTGTTGCACTTGCGCACAGACGGCTTGCGATCGTCGATCTGTCGCGTGCCGGGCACCAGCCGATGCATTCGTCCAACAAGCGCTACATCATTACCTACAACGGTGAAATCTACAATCATGCCGGTTTGCGTGAAAAGTTAACCGCAGAAGGAAGAGCGCCGGCATGGCGCGGTACCTCGGATACGGAGACACTGCTGGCTTGTGTATGCGCCTGGGGCGTGCAGCGCACGCTGTGCGAAATCGTCGGCATGTTTGCGTTTGCCTTGTGGGACCGTGAGCAGCGAGTGCTTACGCTTGCGCGGGATCGTATGGGTGAAAAGCCGCTGTATTACGGTGTTCAGCGCAATACATTCATGTTTGCTTCCGAACTGAAGGCGATCCGTTGTCATCCGGACTTTGAGGGTGAAGTGGACCGTCGCGCGGTCCAGCTGTTTCTGCAGTTCAATTACATACCGTCCCCGCGATCGATTTACCGCGGAATCCGCAAATTGCCGGCCGGCAGTTATGTACAGATATCTGCCGATCAGCTGGATGCTGAACCGATCGAGTACTGGTCTTTTGCCAAAGGTGCCGAACGAGCGGCCGCGCAGCCATTTGAGACGTCCGAAGTTGAAGTCGCAGATGGCCTCGAGGCAGTTCTGGGCACTGCCATAGAGCGCCAGCTTATGGCCGACGTACCCCTGGGAGCATTATTTTCAGGCGGTATCGACTCTTCCACCGTTGTCGCCCTGATGCAGGCGCGGTCAGCACGCAAGGTGAAAACCTTTACCATTGGTTTCGAAGAACAATCCCATGATGAGTCAGGTTATGCCCGTGCGATAGCAGACCATCTGAAAACCGACCATACCGAACTCAGGTTGTCAGGAAGAGCCGCTTTGGACCTGATACCCAAAATGCCGGACGTTTATGACGAGCCATTTGCCGATACTTCGCAGTTGCCAACCTACCTGCTGATGCAGTTGACCCGTGAGAATGTAACGGTTGCCCTGTCCGGCGACGGTGCCGACGAATTGTTTGGCGGCTACAGCCGTTATTCCACGATCCCCAAATTGTGGCGGTCAATGCGGGCGGTTCCGTATCCGATACGGCAGTCGCTCGGTCAAGCTGTAGGCATGTTACCGGGTCGCTGGACCGGCGCTCGCGGCCGGCGTCTGGGCGAAGCCCTTGCTGGTGCCGCCAGTTGTGACGCACTCTACCTGTCGGCGATAACGCAAAATCCCCGGTCGGACGCGATTGTACGCGGAGAAACGGCAGCCGGTGACCTGCTGACCGATCCGGACAGATGGCCGCTTCACGGTGAAGGGCAGGCTCGTGTGATGGCGCTCGATGCCATAACCTACCTGCCCGATGACATCCTGGCCAAGGTTGACCGGGCTGCCATGGCCGTGTCGCTGGAGACCCGCGCACCGTTCCTTGACCGGGATGTGGTGGAGTTTTCCTGGCGGGTACCTCAGACCATGAAAATGCAGGACGGACGCGGCAAACTGGTGTTGCGCTCCGTGCTGTCACGCTATGTTCCCGATGCCCTGATCGAAAGACCCAAGATGGGTTTTGGTGTGCCCGTTGATGCCTGGTTGCGCGGACCACTGGTTGACTTTGCTGAAAATGCCCTGTCGCGGAAACGGTTGAGCGAGGAGGGGTTTCTGGATCCCGATGCAGTTCGGCAGATGTGGAAAAGTCACCTGGCAGGTGACGGCGAGTTCGGATACCAGTTGTGGTCAATCCTGATGTTTCAGGCATGGCTTGATTCCGCCAGCTTCGGCTCCCTGGCGCAGGCCGAGGTTGCCTGATGCCGGGCCAACCTGCAGAATTCATGATGCAGAATGAAATACCCGGCGCCGTTTTACAGCCGCTGCCGTCCGGCTGCGGTGTCGTGCACGGATCGGTCTTGTAGCTTCATGTTGCGGCGCATAAGCCACGTTCTGGTGTTCAAGATACTCGGCGCGGGACTGACATTTTTTGTCCAGGTACTGCTGGCACGGCTGCTTGGTGTGGCTGACTATGGTGTTGTCACCTTTCTGCTGACCCTTCTTGGGTTTGCAACCCTGCTGGCGAAATTCGGTTTCGACAATACCTGCATGCGGCTCGTATCAGAATACCGCGCAGCTCAGAACTGGCCGTTGATGATAGGCCTGATGATTGTGGCGGCAAGCACTGTAGCTGCCTTCGGCCTGCTGATCGCGGTCGGAATTGGTTATCTGGGCACCAGCACAACACTGTTCCCCGAAGCCTACCGGTCATACACACCACTGCTGCTGGGCCTGCTGCCGCTGCTGCCACTTCAGAATGTCGCGGCAAGCATGGTTCGTGGTCTTGGTGCCCAGTCAGCGGCTGAAGTATCGGAAACCGCGTTCAGGCAGATGATGCTGCTGGCCTGCCTTGTGGTGCTGGTATTGTGGCGTGGCGGAGCGAGTGTTGAAGATGTTATCGGTGTTTACCTGTTCGCCACGGTTGCATCCGTCGGACTGGCCGTTTTGATGATGTACTGGCATCGGCCGCCGGACTTTCAGATGGTTGCACCGCGCCTGCGTCTGCCGGAATGGTTTTCAACGACCAGCGCGTTGTTGCTGACAGGCGGACTTTACCTGCTGATGTCACAGGTGGATATCCTCATGTTGGGATGGCTGACCAGGCCGGAAGATGTGGCGGTGTACTCCGTCGCAAGCCGCATTACCGGCCTGCTGAGCATGGGACTTGCCGCGGCAATGATCGTGGTTGCGCCAAAGATTGCCGAATTGCATGGCCGTTCCGCGTCGCGTCAGGAAATTCAGGGGCAGCTTGATCGCACCGCGCGCTTCATTCTGATCTATATCGTCATCTCGTCGGTCGCGCTTGTCACTCTGGGCAAACCCATCCTGTACTTCTTTGGCGAAGGTTTTGTGGCGGCTTATGTGCCCATGGTGATCCTGATCATGTCGCGGGTCGCCGAGGCGACCGCCGGTCCGGTCGGACAGTTGCTGGCAATGATGGGCAAGCACTGGCTGGTGGGCCGGGTACTGGTTCTGCCCGCAGTCACCAATATCGTGTTGAACCTGGTGCTGATTCCGAGAATGGGGGTCAATGGTGCGGCGCTTGCGACACTGATTTCAACCGTTTTGTGGAATGCAATCCTGGTCTATTTCGCCTGGAGCCGATTTGGCCTGGACCCAACACTGCGTGCCGGACTGAGAGCACGGACGGATTTTTCCTGAAAAAAGAGCGAAAGTGATGAGCCAAGCCAGCATCGAAAATGACTGTTGTCCAATGTGTTTTTCCGCGTCCATGGGTCCTCGAATAGTGCGTCCCGTAGCCCGGCTGAACGGATACAGCTTGCGGGCGTGTCGTGACTGTCACAGCGTTACCGCCTGGCCACGGACAGCGGCAGGTGCTGAGCATTATCATCACGAAATGCCGGTGCTCAGATGGGAATTTTCCGAGGTCGCAAACAGCCTGAAAAGTGACGGCGTGAAGGATCGCGTACTTGATGTGGGCTGCGGCGACGGTTCTTTCGTGCAGGTTCTGAAGGACAACGGCATTGCAGGCGTAGGGCTGGATTTCAATGCAGAGAACATTGAGGTTGCCCGACAGAGAGGCCTGGACTGCCGATGCGTCGACCTGCGGGACCTGCCTCGCGATGACCGGTTTTCGGCCCTCACGGCTTTTCATGTCATAGAACACCTGGAGGATCCGAAGGCGCTGTTGATATCCATGAAAGATCTTCTGGCTGATGGCGGGGCAATCTATCTCTCATTTCCAAATGTAAAACGAGCCGCATTGCGTTACCTGCGCGATGAAGCCGATTACCCGCCCAATCACCTCAACCGCATATCCTATGAAGGCATGAAGCACCTGGCGCAATCTGCCGGTCTCGACGTGGTGTCGTTCTCATGCGAGCCGCGTGATGTGGACCTGAAAAAAGCAACCAGTCTGGCGGTCAATCGCGTGCTTGAAGCGGCGGGTTTGCGCACCTGGGTCAAAGCGGGCGGTTTGCGCAACTATGCGATCAAGGCGGTTGTTTCAGGCCTGGTCCAGCCGTTTGTGATGTGGACGTCGCTGCGCCACGGGTCCGAACCGGGATATACCAGTCTCTACAAACTTCAGCGGATTGCGGATTGAGCGCATGGCTGTGATCGGTATCGCAAAGGTGTTGCAAGGTCGATGAACCCGACTGTGTCAATCGGTTTGCCCGTCACCTACTGGCTGACAACACGTCTGCCTTCGGCGGGCGCGAAGTGCCAGTACGTTTTTGCCGTTGTCGGCCCGCAACTGGTGTGGCTGGCCTGGGTGGCCGGTGGGCTGCAGGTGCTGAGTGTCTTCGCGGCATTGTTTGCGGCCATGATATGCGTGTACGAAGCGGGTTATCTGATCAATGATTACTGGTCGCAGCGCAGAGAAATGCAAGCCGGACTGGCGGTGCGCAAGGCGCAACCCGCGCCTGTGCCGATGATCTACTGGTTATCTGGCGGCGTGAGCCGGGCGCTGGTTGTGCTGGGTGCGTTGTGGTTCGCGGCGCAGTACGGCCTTCAGGTTTGGGGTGCCGTGATCTATCTGGCTTTGTTGTTCGCGGCGTTTGTGGCGCACAATACGGTACTTGGGTCCCGGCGCGTCGTGACCTTCTTCCTGCTTTATGTCGTACGCCTGCTGCTGCCTTTGGCAACAGTGCTGTTGCTGGCATTGCCGGTTGGACCGGGTTCGCTGGCCGGCTGGGCCGCGTTTGCAGTTATCCTGAGTGGCGGGTTTGCAATTTCCTACGGCATGAAGAAAGGCTTCATTCCTGCCCGCGTGTCGGTGGCCCAAATCGGAGGAGTGGAGTTCCCGATTCTTGTGTGTGTGGTTTGCTCCATACCGCTGTTGCTGGCGGCCGCTGTTACAGGTTTCGTTTTTTCTGCCGCGCACCAATTTGCCATCGCACTGCTGTTGCCGGCAGCCTACCTGTTTGCCTACTGGATTGTGTGGTCGTCACTGCGATATCTCGCGGAGGTTCGCAACGGCCTGCATCGGGCCAAGACAGTGCTGAGCCACTGCCACACCAATTTTTCCCACGACGGCACGATTGATGTTGCTGACTATGAAGCGTGGCTTGACCAGGATGCGCAGCGCACGGTGTACCTCACCGATCATGCTGAGGATTTCGATGCCAAGACATATGCGCGGTTGCGGGAAACTTATCAGCACCTGTCTCCCAGGGTCGTGCCCGGTCTGGAATACCCCGTTGCCAGGCAGCATATCCTGGTGCAGGGGTTGGGCGAGTATGTGGATGTGGAAGGTCTGAAACCGGAGCAGGCGCTGACGAAACTGAGCGAGCGCTCGGAGCGCCTGATATGGGCTCACCCCAGGTTTTCCATGCGCAGACTGCTGTCGATCCAGTATTGGTCCGAGGCGCTGACTCTGCTTGCCGGCGTCGACGCGGTTGAATTCTATAATCCGAAAAACATATCCCGGCGGCGCTACATATTCATGATGCATGCCACTGCATGGCTGTCCGGGGCTCTGTATGGTCGGCGGCAACTATATCTCGGGGTTGACGCACATCATCCCAAAGAGCTCCCGGGTTGATCGCATTGGCGACAGAGGTGGATTGGTGTCCGGCAAACCGTCGGCTCAGCAGGGTCTTGCATGCACACAGCGGCTGAAAAGACGATCGGGCCGGCCCGGAGCAAGCCTGTCTGGCTGCTTGTGGTTTCGGCAGTTGTCGTTTGCGCCAGTATCGCCCTGTTGCTCAATTCCAGGCTTTTCGGGGTTGCGGAATTTGCCACGACACTGTGTGTGCTGGTTCTGTCCTTGTGTGCGTTCCTGAAACGGATATGGCATCCCACCCAGGCGCTGCTGGTGTTCGTGTTGCTGTTGCTGCTTGTAATTCATCCTCTAAAAGGTGTTTATCTGGCGGTAATGACGGATACCGGCATGCAGGAATTTCTGCCGATTCCGCTTCGCCGAGGGGTATCGCAGGAAATTTTTTCCGAAGCCTATTTTGGCGCCTGCGTCCTGGTCATGCTGGCTGCCATGCTCATTCTGGCTTTCCCGAACGCCGGCAGGCGTAACACCATACAATGGCCGAGATTTCAGGCAGACCATCAATCCCTGCTGTTTTTGTTGCTTGCGTTGTTCGTGGTGACAACCTCAATACGGGTTTTCGTGCCGCAGGAAGGATTTCTGCTCTCGGTAAACTACGTGATCAACCATCGGGTTTTTCCCTTTGGCATGTCATTTCTGGTGTTCCTGCTGGTTCTCAACAATGACGTGCGAATGGCCCGCTGGGTTTTCTTCCTGTGGCTGTTTGCCGGCGTTCTGCTGTTTCTTCTGTACGGCAGCAAATCCTACCTGATCCTGCCGATCGTGACGATGCTGATGATCCCCCTGCTTTCAAAAACGAGACTGTTCCCGCGCGGACTGATCGCTGTCCTGATGCTTGCGGTGTTTGTCCTGTATCCAATCATGAACATCTATCGATCCCTGGTCATCTACAAGTCTCTCGATGCCAGCATGGTACTCGCTGTCTACGAGCACTCACTCGCGCAATCTCGAGAATTGGCGGGGGCACTGGAGTGGCTGCGGCTGGCAATTTTCGCAGTCGGTCCGTTGCTTGATCGTCTTATCGGAATGGAGTCCTATCTGATGATCCTGCAGGGAGAGCAGGCCGGCGCGCTCCCCTCAAGCGGAGATTTTTTGCAGAATGCGCGCGATGTAGGAACAATCATGCGCATGGACATCATGGGGATCGAAGTCGACAATATCGGCATCGCTCCATCATTGATGGGCTTCTCATACATCGTTCTGCGAAGTTTCATGGGAACCATAATCCTTAGCTTCTGTTTCATTGCGATGCTGGTGGGTCTCTATCATCTTCTGGCAACTCTGGTGCCAAAGATCAGCGGACCAAGCTTTGCGCCATTGGCACTGGTCGTCTTCAGCCTGGTAACCGACGGCAATGTCTGGGCGCTGTACTGGGATTTGCCGGCCTTGATAATCGTATGTGCGATGGGTTTTGTATTTACCCGGCCCGTGCCCACGCAGCATGACCCCCGGCAATTGCATCCGGGCAACCGGCAGCAGAGCCCGCAGGTCACAGCCTAGGCCGATTGTAAGCAGGTGAGCACATTGACAATCCGCAGAGTGATCAGGAACCTGGTGTTGCAACGCCAGGCCGGCTTTGAACTGTTGAGCAGGTTCCGCCGAAGCGAAGTGTATCTGAGACCTGAGACGGAAGTTCTGATTGAAGGTTATCCGCGATCTGGTAACAGTTTTGCAGAAGCCGCCTTTGTGTTCGCCCAACGGCCTCGCCAGGTGGTAATCGCACATCACGCGCACGCTGCAGGTCACGTACTGACGGCGCTTGAGGCCAAAGTGCCGGCGATGGTCCTGTTCCGCAACCCGGTTGATGCGGCGGCGTCGTTTATCGAAGAAACCGATGGACGACTTTCGGCTGCCACAGCTCTGAAAGAGTACGTGCAATTTCATCGTCCCCTGATACCACACAGTGCCGACATACTGTTTGTCTCCTTCGATGATGTAACGAGAGACTTCCCGGAAGTCATTCGACGCCTGAACGGAAAATTTGGCACGGATTTCAGCACGTATGAGCAAACGGATGAGAATGTCGCTGCCGTGCGAACCCTGGTCGACGAGATCAGTCTGAGGCGTATCAGCAAACAAACCCGTTACAGCGCATCGGTAGATGAGGCGGGCCGGGAAGCCAGACGCGCCGAGTTGAAGAGATTGAAAAACTCCATAACGGAAACCGCCTCGCTCGCGGGGAAACTGAGTGACGCCGAGGCGATGTATCAGAAACTCCTGCGGCTGGCCAAAACCTGCACCCCATGAGTCCGGCTCAAAATTCATCAGGTACGCGGCGGCTGGAATTCCTGTTCCCGACACGGTTTCACCTGTTTGACCAGATCGCCACTGCCGAGTTTGGCGCGGAACCGTACCTGATCCATTCCATCTACCCAGGCTGGTATCTTCGCAAGGGCCGGTTCAGCCGGCTCGCGGAGCATAACCGGATGTTGTGGCTGGGTGGTTGTGGATATCTGCTGTGGCGGGCGTCGAGAAAAACCGGATTACCGCGCCGGTTGCAGTTGCTGTTCCGCAAGCTGTACATACGGGCCTGCGAAATGGAGTTCTGTTTCAAAGTGCGCAACAACACGGACAGTACGCTTGTCACTTCAGCGGGCTATCTTGGAACCTCTCTGAAACACCTGAAGGACAGGGGGAACACCATGATGGTCAATCATGGTTCCCTGTACGAACGTTTCGTGCGTCACTTTTTGCTGGAACAGGCATCACTTGAACTGCAGCACGACGTTGCCAACTGGGCAGACGATACGGTGGTCGATCGAATGGATGCCGAGTTCGAGGCATGCGACCGGATTATCGTGTGTTCACCGGCGGCCCTGAAGACCATGCCTGAAAACTGGACCGGCAAGTGTACAGTGGTGCCGTTGGGGGCACCCGATAGTTTCGCATCACAATCTCGTGGTGGGCAGCCATCGCAAGAACCGCGTCAGGGCTTCAGGTTCCTGCATGTCTCCAGTCTGGTTCCGCAAAAGAACATTAACCGGATTCTTGATGCTTTCGACCGGATCCGCGGCAGTGATGACCGGCTTGTCATCTGCGGGCCCGAGCCTGCTGAGACAGACCTGTTACACCGGCTCCGGACGGATGATCCGGCAATCGATTATCGTGGCCGGCAGTCTCGCGAGCAGTTGCAGAAGGCTTATGATGAGGCCGATGTCTTCCTGCACCCGTCCCTGTCGGACGGCTGGGCGATGGTGGTGAGCGAAGCCCTGGCAGCGGGGCTGCCCATGGTGTCATCAATGGAAACCGGTGCTGCGGCCTATTACTACGAGAAACAGCCGCGGACCGATGCCGGCCCCATTCTGATCGTGGATCCCCTGTCGGTTGAAAGCATTGCCAATGGCTGTCGCATGCTGCGGGACAAACTGGAGAGCGGCTCCGAATTCGACCCGGTCAAGCTGGTGTCGTGGGATGAGTCCGGTGCGATGCTGCGTGCGGCACTCAGCGATTTGCCGCAGGCTAAAAGTGCGCCGGTCTGATGTATCAGCGAAGCACAGGACGTTCGTTGATTGTCATGCCCGCTGGCCTGCCGGGGCATGGCTGAAATGGGCCTGTGTTATTGTTGTTTCTATCACCCGTTCGACAGGCCGGGGTTTCAGGGGCAGAAGAACCTGTCGGTTCATGTGGACCAGGTGCTTTCGGACAGCTTTACCGGGCAGTATCAAACGGTTTCGTCGCCGGAATTTTCTGGCTTTCCATCAATTTACGGCATCGTGAAAACGCTGCACAAGCTGTTGTGGTGGCGGGTTCTGGATTTTTCTCGATCTCGCGGGGCAGATTCTCCCCGCAATGTGACAGTTGTCGACATGATCCATTCCGTTGTGGTGCTGGATCGGCAAAACAGCGGCGACCGTCTCGTGCTTATCGGTCATGACAGTTACAGTCTGCGGGGGTGGCGCCAGTTGATGCAGACAGGCGCAGGCATGGTGTTTGCCCGCACAGCGGCGGCCTGGCTGTGCTGGTGTTATGCAGAGTTTCTGGCGCGGCGGGTGTTTGATTTCCAGTTCTTTGTATCACCGGTCGATTGCCGGATTGCCGGTCATCCGAACCGGTCCGGCGTGTTGCCGATACCGCTGACTGAGCATATCCGCAAAGCTGCCGGCCAGCGTCGGCCGTCACCGGACAAGCGGCGGAAACTGCTGATACCTGTTGCCGTTGTCAATCCGGCCCAGAACAGGTTTGACGCGGAGGCTGTCAACATCATCAGGCGGATTTGTCCGCCGGAAACAGAGATCACTTTGTGGGGCGCCGGGGCTGAAACGCTGAGAGCTGAATTTGATGCGGTCGAGAACCTGCAGTTTGCGACATGGGTCGAAGACTATACCGGCTTTCTGGGTCAGTTTGATGCGGTTATCTATCCGCGCATTGTCGGTAGCGGGTTTCACACCAAACTGGCCGAAGTTCTGGCCCTCGGCATCCCGACATTGAGTGTGGACTGGATTGCCGAGGCATTGACCAGCGCCGGCTATAGCGGGTTGAGCACATTCACAGGTTCCGGTGATTTCGAAACTGCAGTACAGGAGTTTTTCACCCATGGGCAGAGCACGGCAGCAACCACAGCATCCAGCCTTCCGCAATCAGCCGACGCGAAGCATGCGTTGCAGCCGCTGGTTGACCGTTGTGATGAGTTGCTTGCTTCCGTATCTGATACTGGAAACCGGGATCAGAACGGATGAATTACCTAAGCCGTGACCGGGACATCCAGGTTGATATGACAACCGAGAAAATGAAACTCGCCGTGGTGACCGGCAGCATGTCGAGGCGCGCCGGTGGCCTGTTCAACTCGGTTCGCGCCCTGTCCAGGTATCTTGAACAGGCAGGCGTTGATCTGCAGGTGTTTGCGGGCGAGGACGAATTCTCGGCGAAAGACCGTGCGGCATGGGCCGAGACGCCGCTGCAGACTTTCCCGGTGCGCGGGCCGCAGATTTTCGGCTATCAACCGGAGTTGTTGACAGCGTTGCGGCAGATGCAGCCTGACATCGTTCATCTGCACGGAATCTGGATGTATTCCTCGATTGCCGCAATGGCCTGGTCGAAAACGACAGGTCCCCGCGTCATCTCGCCTAGAGGCATGCTGGATCCGTGGGCAGTCGCGAACTCGGCGTGGAAAAAGCAGGTTGCTGCAGCGCTCTATGAGACCAGGAACCTGCGCGGCGCGGCATGTGTTCATGCACTGGCAGAGTCGGAGAGACTTGCGATCAGGGCATACGGTGTTCGTGCCCCGATTGCCGTCATCCCGAACGGTGTTGACCCTTCGATTGGTGATCAATCACCACCGCCGCCGGCATGGCAGGAAAGCCTTCCCGATGGTGCGCGCAAATTGCTTTTCCTTGGCAGGATACACCCGAAGAAGGGCCTTGCAGCGCTGATCGAGGCTTACCGGCAATTACGTGGCAACGACGCTGACCAGTGGCATCTGGTGGTGGCAGGTTGGGACCAGGCAGGCCATGAGGCAGAGCTGAAGGCACAGGTGGCAGCGGCAGGTCTTGACCGGCGCGTCCACTTTATCGGTCCGCAATTTGGCGACGACAAGGCTGCGACCCTGTCGGCGGCGGACGCCTTCATCCTGCCGTCACAGAGCGAGGGCCTGCCGATGGCAATTCTGGAAGCATGGGCATTTCGTCTTCCGGTTCTGATGACGGGCGATTGCAATATTCCCGAAGCGTTTCCTGCAGGTGCCGCTATTGAGATCAGTCGAAACCCGAAAAGCCTTGCAGATGCCCTGCGACAGTTCATGGCGCTGCCGCAGGCAGAACGTGACTTGATCGGTGAACAGGGCCGCAACCTCGTGGAGACCAGCTTCAACTGGCCCGCCATCGCGGATAAAATGTCCACAACCTATTCCTGGGTGCTGCACGGCGGCAGTTGTCCGGAATGGGTGGATGTGGACTGATGCCGTGAACAATGTGAGCCCCGGGAGAGTGCCGTAAGATGGTCGACGTCGTCTCGAACAGGAAAAGTACGAAATGGTCACGGCGCGAGCAGATTGCACGGGTCCTGTGGGGTCTTGCCAGGCCGTTGTTTATTTTGAGTCCACGGCTGTTGTGGGGGTGGAGAAGATTCCTGTTACGCGCCTTTGGTGCGCAAATCGGGCATGAAGTGCACATCTATCCGTCTGTGCGCATTACCATGCCCTGGAATGTCACCATAGGGCCGCAAAGTGCAGTTGGTGACCGGGTGATGCTGTATGCGCTCGGTCCGATCACGCTGGGTTCCAGGGTAACCATTTCACAAGGGTCGCATCTTTGCGCAGGCTCGCATGATTGGCGGGATGAGGAGCGGCCGCTCTTGAAACCACCTATTGTCATCGACGATGATGCCTGGATATGCGCTGATGCATTTATCGGCCCGGGTGTGACTGTCGGCAAGGCTGCGATAGTTGGTGCCCGGGCAGTTGCGATGAAAGACGTGTCCCCGGGAAATACTGTTATCGGAAATCCCGCACGTGTTCTCAGAGGAGATGGATAATGAGCCAGCTCGCGAGTATCGACGGATACCAGTATGAAGACTCCGATACAAACGACTCCCATTCCTATCTGCTGCCGGCGGTTCGTTCTGAACTGGCCCAGGTTTTTTCGAAACTCAGATCTGACGCATTGCAACCCCGTTTGTTTGATCTTGGCTGCGGCAATGGCTGTATAGCGGCGAAGCTTAGTGAAGACGGCTGGCAAGTTTCGGGAGTTGATCCATCTCTGGAAGGTATTGCGCAGGCGAAGGCCAGTTATCCGGATCTGAAGCTTGAGCACGGGTCGGCCTATGACGATCTGTCCAGAAAATGGGGAACTTTTCCGGTAATCGTAAGCCTGGAGGTAGTCGAACATGTGTACGCGCCGCGAGACTATGCAAAGACGTTGTTTGAGTTGTGTGAACCAGGCGGAACGGTCATTGTCTCAACGCCCTATCATGGTTATCTGAAGAACCTGGCGCTGGCACTGTCAGGGAAGATGGACCGTCATTTTACCGCTTTGTGGGATCATGGGCACATCAAATTCTGGTCCTGTTCAACCCTCAGCACATTACTTGAAGAAGCAGGGTTTGAGACACCTCGATATCTTCGGGTCGGAAGAATTCCTCCCCTGGCAAAATCAATGATTGCGATCGCGCGCAGGCCATAATGCTCACTGTCGTTGTTTTGACTTTCAATGAGGCACAGCATATTGCGCGTGCAATCGGGTCTGTCCGCGATATAGCGCAGGCCATAGTGGTAGTTGATTCAGGTTCAACTGACGCTACCTGCAAAATTGCGGGTGATCTTGGAGCAAGGGTTCTGCGCAACCCGTGGACCAACCACGCAACACAATTCAACTGGGCGCTGGATCAGTTGGACGATGATACTGACTGGGTGCTGCGGCTTGATGCCGACGAGATCGTCATGCCCGAACTTGCGGCGGAAATCGGCAAGTCACTGGCCACACTGGATGACGACATTGAAGGCGTACTGGTTTCGCGGCGGATGAATTTTCTCGGCCGGCCTGTCCGTCATGGCGGCCTGTTTCCGATCAGGGTGCTGCGACTGTTCCGGCATGGCAAGGGCCGCTGCGAAAATCGCTGGATGGATGAGCACATCAAGGTCGAAGGCAAGACGGCGGAATTTCACGGTGAGATCGTTGATGACAATCTCAGTTCCCTGAGCTGGTGGACGGAAAAGCATAATTCCTATGCCAGCAGGGAAGTGGTGGATATTCTCAACCTTGAACACGGGTTCATGCCGCATGAAACCGTGGCGAGCCTGACCGGTGGCCAGCAGGCTGGTATCAAACGATGGCTGAAGGAACGGGTCTATGCCCGGCTGCCGGGTGGATTGCGGGCATTTGCCTACTTCTTCTACCGGTACATTCTTCGTCTGGGTTTTCTGGACGGCCGCGAAGGCAGGGCTTTCCACATACTGCAGGGTTTCTGGTATCGCTTTCTTGTCGACGCAAAGTTGTTTGAAGTGCGCAGGTACATGACGCAGCATGACGTCGATGCGGTGACCGCGATCGACAAGGTGCTCGGGATCAAACTCAGGTAACCG
>CALHUA010000077.1 GCA_938039915.1 uncultured Anderseniella sp. | reverse complement strand
CCCGCAGGGACTGCGGCAAAAGGGGAAACAGGAAGGGTCACCACAATGAAAGCATTTGTACTGGCATGCGCAGCCATGGCTGTGATCGGGGTCGGCGCGCACTTTACGCTGGCCTCGCTGGAACTTTCAGCAAGCAATGTGTACGCGACCGGCAATGTGCGCCAGTAGGACGCGATGGCCTTTGGTTACTGCGCGAGAGCAGTCATCAATATGATCGTTCGTGAATTGGACGCCATTTAAACCAAACAGGGAAATACCGAAAAATGGATGACGACAAGTTCAACATGTCGATGCGCAAGTTCCTCAAGCAGGTCGGCGTGACATCACAGCAGAAGATCGAAGAGGCCGCGCGAGCATCCGGAAAATCGTCCGGCAGCGTCAAGGTGACCGCGACGATCACCTGTGGTGACATCGGGCTGGATCACACGGTGACCGGCGAGATCGATCTCGGCTGATGGCCTGGAGCACGAAGCGGGTTACGGGTAATTGTCATGAATGAAGAGCCGGTCTTTCCGCCCTTGCTGCACGGCGTTGCCGTTGCACCCGGCACCGACACGGCAAGCATCGCTGTTGCAGCCGTGATGGCAGGCGAGGCGGGTGCCGGCGACCTTTACTGGTCGCAGTCGGAAGACCGCCTCAACATGGCAGTGGTGCTGGAACCTGATGTGCCGTTGGCGCGTGCTGTACAGATGCGTCATGTTCTGGCGGTGGCTTTCGGGGATGCATTCGGCGCCATTTCGCCACCGGAAATCGGTGTCCATTATCGCTGGCCGGGCGATATTCTGATCAATGGTGCCAGGGCCGGCGCGATCACGCTGGATGTGCCGGCGGGTTTGAACCCTGATCAGGTTCCGCCATGGATGGTGCTGGGTCTCGATGTGGCTATTACCCTTGATCTGTCCGTTGAAAACCCTGGTGAACAGCCTGATCGCACCACTTTGCATGAGGAAGGTGCCGGTGAGGTCACCCGCACCATGTTGCTTGAATCCGTCTCACGCCATTTTCTGACCTGGGTTGACGGCTGGATGAACGAAGGCTTCAAGGCCGTTCATGAAAACTGGCTGGGCCGGGCGATGGGGTCAGACCAGGACATCACTGTTTGTCACGCCGGGACCAATGTGAGCGGACGGGTAACCGGCATGGATGAAGAGGGCAACCTGCTGTTTACGCCGGCAGATAATCCAGTGCAGGCCTTGGCGCTGGTTGATACGGTGGAAAGGCACCTGCCGGCATGACCAAGGTTCTGCGCACCATCCGCTTTGACAGTTCGGACGACAGTGTATTCGTCACCCCCGCGGAACCGGACGAAATCGCCCTGTCCGGCGCATTTGCTTTTGCCGGTATTGGTGCTGATGACATAAGGGGTAAGACAAGACAGGCATTTGCCAACGGATTTCTGGCTCTGCCCAGCCTGGGCCGGGCGACATTTGTATCTGTCGGCGAGGCGGAAGAGGATGAAGTGTCCGATGCTGTCAATGCGCTGGCGCGCTTGTTCATGGAAGACTATGACGCGCCTGATCTGAGCGCCGCGCGTGATGCAGCGCGCGAAGAAGTGGATTTTTCATGTGAGTTGGCCCACGGTAAACCGCTCAACACTTTGCTGACCGTGCACCGTACGCTCACCGAAGAAGGGGCCATCCATGAAGAGTATCGTGAAATCACACCGCCCGGGCAGGAGCGCCCGCACACGCGTATCTGGGATGTAGCCGATGAGTGAACGTGCATGGCATTCATCCGGGGCGTATCTGCTCAACCGATTGCCGGGCCGCGGCGGCCTGGAAGTATCGGCGGACTATTTGAGGGCTTACTTTGCCCGCCCCGAACTGGCCCCGATCGAGGAAAGCTGTGAGGCCGAACAGGTGTCCCACGCCCGCCTTGTCGACAATCCATACCTGGAATTGTCTGAACAGGAACTGGCCGAGTTCGAGGACGCGGATGCAGCTCAGAACTACAAGGTGTTCCTGGCTTTCCGCGATCTGCTGGTGGCATCAAAGACCCTTGAAAAGGCCTACCTTGCCATTGTCCGTGGTGAAGCGGGTAATGTGCCGCCATTATTTGTCGAGCAGATCGTGCATGCCATTATGGCCAGTATTCTGCACGGACAGACTGATCCGATGCGCTGGCGGGCTGCCGAACTTTTCTTCCGCTCGCAAAATGTGTCTGCCGATGAAGGACAGTTGATGCTGGCGGATGAGGAAGTCGTCGACATGTTTGCCGAAACCGGCGGTATGGGCGGGCTTGGCCAACTGGTTGTGGAAGCGGCAACGCCGATCAGGGAAGTCGAGCTGGATGTTCTGGACGAAGACAACAAGCAGATGTACTGGGCACGTGCGGAACGCTTCGACACGGTTGTGGACTTTCGCTTTACGCAGCCGGCCAGCGACGCCTTTGCCCGGGTTATCGAACACTGGATCAACCATTTTATGGGTGTCAGCGTCCGGGTACAGCCGGTTCAGCGCATAGATGATGAAAAGTGGACGTGGCATATCGGCATGGATGCTGCGGCCACCCAGTTGATGAACAAGTTATATGAAGGCGCGGAGCTGTCGCTTGAAGAAGAAATCAGCATTATCGGGTTGTACCGCATGGACATTCTCGACCAGCAATCGGTCATTGAACGGGCGCGAGGCAAGCCGGTCTGGCTTGGGCTGGCCAAATCTGCAGATGGCAAACTGAACATGAAACCGCAAAACCTGCTGATCAACATGCCATTGCAGCGCGGCAGTTGAACAAATAGACTGAACGATGCCTCGCAAGGGCAGGGATAAGTCTTGCGAATTAGCAAACCGGGACAGAAGCGGGGAGGAAAAGTGCAATGGATAGTCGTCATTTTCTGGACAGGAACGGTGCCAGGTTTCTGGCGGGGCTGATCTGCGTCGTGGCCTTGTCCGGCCTGGCTCTGACATGGCACAAGCAAAACAATACTGATACGGCAGGCCGCTCGGTTACCGCGTCCGGTGTGATCGGAGCCGGTAATGCCAATGCGCCGTCGGTCAGCCCGCAATTCGAGGAATGTCGAACCAAACGCAGCGGCGACATTGCCGACATGCTGAACAAGGGCGTGATCGATCAGGCCAAGCACGATGATTTCCTGGCCAATGCCCTGCAGACCTGCGCCGGCATGTTCCCGCCGGAAAGCTAGAGCTTCATAACCTGATTGAAATGCCGCCGTCCGCCGTCATCGCAGTGCCGGTGACAAAGGACGCCCGGTTGGACAGCAGGAACAACGCAGCTTCGGCAATCTCCTCAGGGTCGGCCATCCGTCCCAGCGGATGCAGGCCGGAAATGTAGTCATGAACTTCAGGATCGTCGCCGGCCATCGCCGTCCTGGTGCCGCCTGGCAGCAGGGCGTTTACCCGAATGCCGTCGGTACCGTGCTCGGCTGACAAGGATTGCGCCAGTCCGATCAGGCCGGCTTTTGATGCCGCATAGGCACCCATGCCCGGCATGCCACCATTTGAATATCCGACAAACGATGAGGTGAACAGGATGGACCCGCGTCCGCGCTGCTTCAGGGCCGGTATCTGGTATTTTGCCGCAAAGAATGCGCTGGTCAGGTTGGTGGCGATCACCTCGTTCCAGTTGGCCGGCTCCATGTCGGGTATGGCCACGGTCTCTCCCATCATCCCGGCATTGTTGAAGGCGCCGTCAAGGCCACCGAAGTTTGCTGTCGCCAGTTTAACCAGGTCATCCGCAAAGGCTTCGTCGCGGACATCTCCTGCCAGACAAACCGCGCTGCCACCGCTGTCATTGATTTTCGTGGCAAGTCGCTGCAGCAGCGCTTCGCGGCGTGCGCCCAGCACCAGGTTTGCCCCTTCGGCCGCGAACAGCACGGCAGCGGTTTCGCCTATGCCGCTGCTGGCGCCGGTGATGATGATGGTTTTGTCGTTGAGTTGCATTGTTGTCTGATCTCCAAGGGTTGAAATTGTCGGCCTTGGATAAGGAGCGCGGGTTCAATGAACGACCCGGTTTACGGGGTTACGGAAAGTCTCCTGACATTTACCAGTAACCGATGTAACCGAAATACAGCCTGGCAGTCCTCCAACTGCCAACCTCTGCTGGCTTGACGACATATACAGTTCGACCTGCAATTCAGATTGACAAAAATCAATTGATTCTATATTTCTAGTTTTATCGAAATATAAAGGTGAAATCATGGACCTCGTCACAGCTGCCCAAGGATTTTCCGCCATGGGATCAGAGTCCCGTCTGGAAGTTTTGCAAACTCTTGTCAGGGCAGGGGACAAGGGCTTGCTGGTGGGCGATATCCAGCAGCGCACCGGTATTCCAGGCTCAACCCTTGCCCACCATCTGAAGTTTCTCACGTCGGCTGACCTGATCGTGCAGAACAAGCAGGGGCGCACCATCATCAACCAGGCCAACTACCAGCATCTGCACGCACTGGCCGCCTTCATACTGGAAGAGTGTTGTACAGATCAGGAGAGCGAAACATGAGTGATTTATCCCGCGAGCAGGTGCCTCTGGCAGATGAGATAAGATCCCGTCTGGCCACGCCGTGGACGATTACCATACTGGCGCCGGTTGTGGTTGCCGTGCTGGATTTCCCCAACCTGATCCCGGTCATCAGTTTTGCGGCAAAGGCCTTTCTGGGAACGCTGCCCTACATCGCTTTTGCGGTGTTCCTGATCGCAGCGCTGAAGGCCGCCGGCGCGGAAGCCGTCATAGCCAATGCGTTCAAGGGCCGTGAAAACCGCATGATCGTGCTGGCTGCCCTGTTTGGCGGACTGGCGCCGTTTTGTTCGTGCGAGGTCATCCCGTTCATTGCCGGCCTGCTGGCGCTGGGGGCACCCTTGTCCGCAGTGATGGCCTTCTGGCTGTCCTCTCCGCTGATCGATCCGCCAACGCTGCTGATCACGGCTGCCGCCCTGGGCTGGCCGTTCGCTATCGGCAAGGCGGTGTCAGCCATCGGGCTGGGATTGTTTGGCGGGTTTGCCATAAAAATGCTGCTGAAGGGCGGCTGGTTCGGCGAGCCGTTGCGTGAACAGATTGCAACCGGCTGCGGCTGTGGCCCGAACCCGTTTGACGGCAAGCCGGTATGGCAGTTCTGGCACGAAGCCGGGCGCCGCCAGGTGTTCAACACAGAATTCATCAACAATGCGTTGTTCCTGATCAAATGGCTGGCTCTGGCGTACGTTCTCGAAGCCCTGCTGATCACCTACATCCCGGCTTCAGTGATTGCCGGTCTGGTTGGCGGAGAAGGTGTCACCCCGATCGCCATTGCAGCCCTGGTCGGCATGCCCGCCTACCTGAATTCCTACATAGCTCCGCCCTTGCTGTCCGGTCTGATGGAGCAGGGCATGAGCGCAGGTGCCGCTATGTCCTTCATGGTCGCCGGCGCCGTCAGCTCGGTTCCGGCCATGGCCGCGGTATGGTCATTGGTCAAGAAGCAGGTATTCGCCGCCTATCTCGGCCTCGGGGTCAGTGGCGCAATTGTATCGGGTGTTATTTTCCAGATGTTGGTTTGATGGTAACGGGTTGCGGACGGATGCGCTGTACTCGCTGTGGTGTTTGTCCCGCTCATGCAAACACCCTGCGGCTGCGCTCCGCCAGGGCGGGCCTGACCAGCCCGAGGCCCGGTCGAGCTAGTTGAATTTTAGTGGTCGGACAGCTTTCTTCGCTTCGCTCAGGCTGTTCTCCTGCCCGGAATGACCGTTTTTATGTTCGTCATTCCCGCGAAAGCGGGAATCCACGCATGGCAGCGCGCATCACCCTTACTGGGAGTGGATCCCCGTTTTCACGGGGATGACGTTAGCGATGAACTCCTCCGAAGCACGTCAGTGCTGAGGCAAGGCCGACTGGCCGCCGCACGAAGTGCGCCCTGGCGGAGCGCAGCCGGAGGCTGCTTGCGTGAGCGGAATAAAACCAAAATCGAACACAAATTCAAACAAAAACGCCCGATGAGAAACCCTATCCTCACTCATCATCTATCAGGAAGTCATCGGCACTCAATGGTTCTCCGGCAGCAGTTTTTCTCTCGGCTTCAATGTAGTCTTCGGTCCTGCGAATGGCCGGACGCGAGCCTGCGCTGAACGGATCATTGCTGGAATTGGCCTGATGTTCGATGCGGCAGTTGTCACACATCTGGATCAGTTTCGAGGCTTCGGAATCGGCAAACATGGCGTGCTTGCCGGCCAGTTGCGCGGAGATTTTTTCAATAGTGCTCCTGGTGCCGAATTCATTGCCGCAGGAAATACAGGCGAATGGCTCTTCTTCATTCAGGATCACCGGCGACAGGGCCGATGCTGCAAAATTATACCGTGGCTCAAGCGTGATGGCCCCTTCCGGGCATGTTGTTCTGCACAAGCCGCACTGCACGCAAGCTGCCTCGGTGAAGCTCAGTTGCGGTTTGTCCGGGCTATCGGCGATGGCGTTGACCGGGCAGGCCCCGACACACGCCTGGCACATGGTGCAGGTTTCCGTGTTGACGATAATCTGGCCATAAGGTGCTGCGTCGGGCAGGGCGATGATGTCCTGTGGTGCAGAGGCACTGCCGTGCAGCAGACCCAGCATGGTGCGGGTGACATCGCGCTTTGAGCCGACACCGGATACAGCATGGGCCTTCAGGGAAGGCGCTGGCTTGTCTGCCCAGACGGTTGCCTCCAGCGCGTCCGGGTCCGCCTCGCAGACCAGGTTGATGGCACACTCGTATCCAAGGCCATCCGACAGGGCTCTGGTCAGCTCGATCTGTGTCTCACAGCCGGATAACTCTTCCGCCTTGGACGGATTTGCGATCAGGTGAATGCGCGAAACCCCTGCCGCCATCATGGCCAACAGACCGTCATGGCCTATCTGGGTTATCTCGTTAACGCCCAGCGGCAGAACATGGGCAGGCAGGCCCCGACCGAAACGGGCGCTCATGGAAATCAGTTCCAGGCCAAAACTGTTGTCGTGGACCAGAATTTCCGGGGTCTTGCCGCCGGCACCTCGATAGGTCGAGACCAGTGTATCGATGCGACCGATCAGATCGCCCCTCAGCGGCATCGCGTAGGAGGCCGCACCGGTCGGGCACACGGCCGAACACGAGCCGCAGCCGCCGCAGATGACCGGATCAAACTCCACCATGTCGCCAATTGAGGTGATAGCGCCTGCAGGACACACGTCGAGGCACCGGGTACAACCGGTTTTCAGGCTGCGCGAATGGGCGCAAATGCTGGGGTCATACGTCACATAGAGTGGTTTTTCGAACTCGCCGGCCATGTCTGCCAGTTCGAACATGGCCTCCATCACACGGGCCGGATCCCCGGCATCGACTTTCTTGTAGCCATCGCGCAGATGACCGCCGGTGAACAGGGAAGGCCCGTCCGACAAATCCAGGATCAGCGCACAGGTCGATGATGCACCATCACGCGCCATGACGAAGTCAGCCGATTGTTTTGCCGACGGCATCAATGGCGCATAATCATCAACCACAATTTCAAAAGCACCGAGATGGCCAGCCGCCTTGGTGATCCTGCCCTTGAACAGGGCGACATCGGCACTGACAGGCGGAATGACATCTCCGGCATCACTCAACAGCAATGTGGTGGGAATACGCTGGTTCAGCTTGCGCGCTGCATCCAGCGCCTGTTGACCGGCACCATAGACCAGGCATTGCCCGCTGGAGTTCACACTGATTGATCCGGCCGGTTCGCTGGCATGGGTTGCGTCTGCCAGAAGGGCCGCGATTTTGGCGGAGTTTGCAGCCTTGTCCGTGCTCCACCCGGCGCGCTCGCGGATGTTTGCGAACCTCAACTCACCTTCAAACTTCTGCTCTTCGGCAAGTTCGGTAAACAATGGCGCTTCCTGAGTGCAGGCCACCAGCACCTTGGCATTGCCGGACAGGGCGTCTGCAAACTTGCTGACCTCGGCGCGGCACAGCGTGCTGAAGACATCGGGTTCATCATCGCCACCGGCCGCCTTGCATATCTTCTTGCCGTCGAGCGTCATGGTTCGCTCGCAATTGCAGATCAGGGTTTCATAGCCGTTCAGTTTCATGGCCTGGCCTTAGGTTGGGCGAAATAATACAAATACCATGCGATCGTGCCCGTTTCGCAATGTGGTATGATGTGATGTAGCCTATCTATGATGTGCTATGCAGTACAAAAATCCGCTGTGTGGGAGACGGCATTGTCTGAAGGTAATAGCATTCATCTGTCGCTTGTGTACGAACGCATGGCGTCCTCGCATCCGTGGCTGGACTGGGAATGGTCGGTTCGCGGCATGATGCCGGTGGCAGATGGTGGCATCAACTCCGCGCCACGCCTGCTGGAACGCACGGATCAGGTGGCGCGCTGGCTCGGAGAACCGTCACGGCTTGATCTGCACAGAACCGACCTCGATGCGTATGTGTACAATCTGACCTCGCCGCAGCCGTCCGTCTATACGGTGGCACATGAACTTGATGATCCGGTTGCCGATGGATTGATCTGGAAGACACACCTGGTCACCATGAGTTCATACGAGGCTGAAGAATACATGTCCGGTGATGATGCATTGATCGGCAAGCTGGTCATGCAGGACGATGTGCGCGAATGGCTGGAGGCGTTTGTGGCGCTGCATTACAAGGACAGCACCTTCAAGAAACGGCGCCGCGACAAGCTCGATACCGAGGAGTACAAGTTCGGTCAGGAGAGTCTGCTGGAACTTCGCCGCCGCATGCTGGCGTCCGGCAAACCGGAAGGAGAACTGCATTGAACTCGCGTGAAGACGGTTTTCTGTCGCGCTGGGCAAAGCGCAAGGCGGATGTTCGCGAGCAGGAAGAGCGCGAAACAGCGCTGGCCCCGCAACCTGATCCGGACGGTGGCCCGGCAGTACTGGCAGATGGTCAAACGCCTGCCGTCAGCGAAGATGCCCGCGACGTGCCGCCGGACGATGAAACGCGCCAGCGCTGGATCGAGGAACTGGAAGCTATCGATATTGACACGCTTACCTATGACAATGATTTCACCATCTTCATGAAATCCTGGGTGCCGGGTCCGTTGCGCCAGCGCGCATTGCGCAAGTTGTGGACGACAAATCCGGCGCTTGCGGTGCTTGACGGTCTCAATGATTACGACCTGGATTACACCGATGCAGCCATGCAGGCCGGCAAGGTGGTGTCGAGTTACGTGCCCGGCAGGGGGTATGCGGCGCTGGAAGAGGTGGCCGAAAAACTCGGCCAGGTGATCGGCGATGATGATGACGAACAAGGTGCGGGCGAAGATGATCTGCCGGAATTCGAGGGTGAGGATCCCGCAGTATCGGCTCAGGAAGATCAGGCAGATAATGCTGAAATGACGGAAGTTCAACCGGCAGACGCAGATCCGTCACAACTTGAGGTTGATGAAACGGCCATTGCAGTGCCGCAAAACGACGTTAAAGTGAAATCGTGACGGCCAATCAACTCAGTTGGGGCTTGGACTGGTAAAGTAGCTTGGTCAATGTCACCGGGAAAACAGGGCGTGATTGCCTGTTGTGTCTCGCCTGCCGGCGTATTATCGGCTAGCGTTATATTGCAGACCGCGCGCACCAGAGTAACTTTAGAGGCGATCAGGTTTATGTTGTTGGTTGTTTTAGCCAGAAAACGTCCTGATCTAGGGTTTCCAGCAGGCGTCGGCGCTGTTGGTACTGAGGGGTAAGAGGCATGAAAACACTATTGATATTTTTGGCTATTGTGCTGATCGCTGCGGGCTGGGCAGTGGGTCTGATGAACATTTTTTCACCCGGAACCGTAACCGTCGGGTTGAACCTGGATGTAGCGGCAACCCTGTTTGTAGGTGGTTGTGTGCTGCTCGGCCTTGCTGTTGTCGCCGGCTATCTGTCCGCGCTGACGCGGCCCGAGCCCG
This sequence comes from uncultured Anderseniella sp., assembly GCA_938039915.1. Lineage (GTDB taxonomy): Bacteria > Pseudomonadota > Alphaproteobacteria > Rhizobiales > Aestuariivirgaceae > Anderseniella. The sequence continues at coordinate 15,161 of CALHUA010000077.1, read as the reverse complement.
AAGATGTAGCGGATGAGGATCATTCGCGTCCGGCATCTGCGGAAACCGATTTGCCTGACTTCATGGCTCCGGCATCCACTGCCGCTGCCGGCGCAGCGGCGGGCGTGGCGGCAGGTGCGAGCGCATTTGGTGACACGGCGAAAGACACATCTCAGGCATCAGCCGACGTGGTTGATGACATCATGGACGACATCAAGTCCGAAGCTGAGCCGGCTGTGGACTCTGCAGGTTCCATTTTCAGTTCCGTAACCGGGAAAGCCGCTGAAGTTACCGATGAGGTGGTCGACAAGGCGGGAGAAGTTGCAGGTGACGCAGCTGACAAGGTTGAACAGGTAACAGATGATACGGTCAGCAAGGCCCGTGATGATCTCTCGTCCTTCTTTTCCAAGCCCGCCGATACCAGTGCTGCACCTGACGCCGCCGAACCATCGGCATCTGATGTGAAGGCAACGTCTGTCCCTGCGGAGGAAACCAGGGCTGAGACAGAAACGGAAACAAAACCGGAAATGCCGGATACCAGCGCTGATGCTGATTCATCCGACACGATGGTTTTTTCGGGCACTTCACCCGCCAAGGCTGACGAAGTTGACGCTGACACAACCGCAACGGACACAACCACGACACCGGACGCCGTCCTGGTGGATGCGCCGGAAGAACCGGCAGCGGAAGAAGACGATTCTGAAGCCGGTGCTGAAACGGCATCCGATGCAAAACCGGAAGCTGACAGCAGCCCTGATGCTCTGCCACAGGAAGATGAGCTGTTCGTGGTCGAAGAGCGGGTTATCCGGGATCGTCCGGCGCGTTTGCTGTCAGACGGAACGGTTGAAGCTGAAACCGATGAAGGCTGGATGCGTTTTGAAAACGTGGAGCACGTCGAGGAATATCTCGATGCCATGAGGGCAACGGCCTGACACTGTCTTTCACAAGCCACACGAAACAGGAAAAGGGCTGCACTTGAGTGCGGCCCTTTTACATTTTCTGATAGTGGCTTGTTCTCGTGTGCTGAAACGGTTCGGGCCAGAAGCAGTTCACGTGCCCCCTGTTGTCTCAGCGCACGTCCAGTACCGAAGTCTGCGCAGTGCGTACCACATCAACGGCAGTTGAACCCCGGATAGCACGTTGCAGCCTTGAGCGGCCCTCATCGGTCACAACGATCACACTATGATCGGAGCCCAGTTCGGCAATTTTCTGCGCCGCCGGACCAACTGCAGTTATGACATCCTTGACCTTGATCCCCATCGCCTTGAGCAGGGCACGGGCATTCTTCACATTTTCTTCTGCCGCCGCCAGCCCGGATTCCTGGGCGCTGGCGGAAAACAGCGTGATAGGTTCGCCAGCCGAATGTGCCAGCACGGCAGCGCGGCGCACAGCCTGCATGGAGCGTGAGGTCCCATCTGTGCAGATGAAAAATCCGGACTTGTCCAGCGGTTCGCGGACGATCAGCACCGATGATGGCGCATGTACGGTGACCTGTTGCACGATGCCGGCATCAAACAACGAATGGAATTCGCCGCGCCAGCGCGACGGTTCGCCCATGATCATCAGGTTGTAGGGTCCAAGTTCGTACTGGTCCAGAATGCCCGAGGCCGGGTCAGGCGCGGTTTTGAGCTTGAGGACAACCGAGCGGCCTTCGTCAGAAATGAATTCGACCTTGTTGTCGCCCAGCGGGTCGCCCCAGGCGTCCTGATGGCCGGTGCTGCGGGTCCAGTCTTCCGCGGGAATGCCTTCTTCGCGCAAAATACCCAACGCCATCCGCAGCCTGTTGATACCGGGCAGCTCCAGGCCTGCTTCAAGCATGTTCTGGCGCGCAACGCGCACCTGCAGGCCGCCTGACCACAAGCCCTGGTCGATGGAGCGGACATACAGCACGATGATGTCGCAATCATCCGTTTTGGCCAGCCGTGCCGCCATGCGCACGGTACAAAACGATTCATCCGTCTCATCAATGCAGGCAAGCACCCGGAAGCGCTTGCGCCGCTGCGCATAAACGTTGGCCAGTGTTTTCTGTACCGCGCGTTCGGTACGTTCACTCAGCACAGTTTTCTTGAACAGTGACATCGTCAGAATCCTATCGCAGCAGCGGCCAGTAGAAATAGGCGAACAACATGAGCAGGGCCAGCGACGCGATTGTCATGCGCCACCCTGATTTCAGGAAGTCCTTGCCCGTGAGATAGCCCGAAGCATAGATGATCGTAAAGGCCGGGTGAGCTGCCGCAGTGATATAGGCAAACGCTGATGAGATAGCGGTTACGAAGCCGACGGCCAGCGGGTCTGCACCACCGGCAGTTGCCGTTTTCAGAACGATCGGTCCGAGAACGGCAACAGCTGCACCAGCCGTCATGGTGTTGGTGACAAAGGTTGTCAACAGTGCGATCGCCATCTCCAGCCCATAACCCGTGGCCATGCCGATCGGGCGCAGGAGTTCCACAAAGTTCTTGGCGACCCATTCAGCCGCACCGGTGTCCTTCATCTGAACGCCAAGTGAAATCGCGGCGGCATACAACAGCACAACACCCCAGTTCACCCCGGAATTGACATCCTCCCAGCGCACCAGTCCGGCCACAAGAAACGCAATTGCACCCGAAATGGCTACGATACCGAGCCCCAGTTGCTCGGAAAATGCGATCCAGCCGATCACCGTGAGGAAGAACACCAGAATTGCCATCCACTGGGCAGGCCGGATCGGACCATCCATGACGACCTGGGTACGCAGTCTCGAAACCGCGCGCGACAGGTCAGGGTATTCCGGCTTGAACGTCCAGAACAGGACTGTCGTAACAATCGGCAACTGAATCAGGAAGATCGGATAGGCGTACATCATCCAGGTCACGTAATCGACGAGAAAGCGGCGTGTTTCCGGGTTTGTCGGATCGAAGAAGAAGTCTTTCCAGTAACCGATCATGATGGCGTTTCGCGCACCACCTGACGGTGTGCCGATACCGGCGATTGCACAGCCATATGAGATCGACAGCAGCAGAACCGCGGCCAGGTTCTTCACTTTTTTCGGCTCGTTTGATGTTAGTGATATCAAGGTGATGCCGACCGGCAGCATCATCGCGGCAACCGTGTGCTCACCGATAAACGAAGCCAGTACACCGCAGGTCAGCGTAATGCCGAAGCTGATACGGAACGTGCTGGTGCCGGTTACCCGCACAATGGCCCATGCAATCCGCCTGTCGAGTTTCTGTTTGACCACGGCCACCGCCAGCATCAGCGCACCCATGATGAACAGGACGGAATCCGTCATCAGGCTCTTGGCCACAGTTGTGGACTCAAGCCCCAGCAGGATCACCTGTCCGACAACGATCATCAGCGCCACCGTCGGCAGCGGTACCGGCTCGGTGATAAACAGGATGGTTGCAAACAGAGACATGGTCAGCACGATCTGACCTTCACGGGTCAGACCCTCATAGGGTCCTGTCTGCAAGAAAGCGAAGGCCAGCATGATAGCGATGAAGAACCAGCGCTTCTCCCAGAAGTAGTAGAGATTGACCTGGCTGCGCAGGTGAACCCAACGCTGATACCCGTGTCGCTGAAGCCGGTGCAGGCGATGTTCGCCATAGTCAGCCTGAAGGCTGTCGCGGGCCAGCTGGAAATCGGTATCGCTCATGCAATCCCCCTTGCGATGCTCTGCGTGCCTGTGAGAGGGTCGGAGCCGTTAAAGACAGTTATTCGCCCAGTTGCTCGCCATGAACGGAACATCGCCCGATGACAAAACTTGATGCAATTCTCGACCACGTTGACGATCAGCTCGACGCCAGTCTGGACAGGTGGTTCGAACTGCTGCGCATTCCATCCATTTCGACCGATCCGCAATACAATGACGAGTGCCGCAAGGCGGGTCAGTGGGTCACCGATGAACTGGCTGGCATGGGGTTCGACGCGAGCCTCCGAGACACGCCCGGCCACCCGATGGTGGTCGGCCATTACAATGGTCCTGCGGGAGCCCCGCATGTCTTGTTCTATGGTCACTATGATGTCCAGCCTGCCGAACCGCTCGACAAATGGAAAACACCGCCATTCGAGCCGGAGCGCGTGACAGGTGATGATGGAATTGAGCGCATATATGCCCGCGGCGCCAATGACGACAAGGGCCAACTGATGACCTTCATAGAGGCCAGTCGCGCCTGGATCAAGACAACAGGTGGATTACCCTTCTCGGTAACGGTCTTGTGCGAGGGTGAGGAAGAAAGCGGCAGTCCGAGTCTCGATCCCTTTCTGACAGAAAACGCCGCTGAATTGACCCGTGAGGTGGCACTGGTTTGCGACACGAACATGTGGGACCCGGACACCCCGGCCATATCGACACGGCTGCGTGGTCTCGCCCATGAGGAAGTCACCATCATCGGCCCGCGCATTGATCTGCATTCCGGGTTTTATGGCGGTGCTGCCTTCAACGCCATTCATGTGCTGATGAAGATACTGTCTGACATGCGTGATGATGACGGACACATCACCATTCCCGGTTTTTATGACGGTGTGCCGGAACTGCCTGCCGAAACAGCGGCGCAGTGGCAGGGGCTCAATTTTGATGAAGACGAGTTTCTGGGGGACATTGGCCTGAAAGGTCCGGCGGGCGAGAAGGGGCGCAGTGTGCTGGAAATGTTATGGTCGCGACCGACCCTTGAAGTGAACGGTATATTCGGCGGTTATACATCCACCGGCACCAAGACCGTGATACCGTCAGAAGCCACGGCCAAGGTATCCATGCGCCTTGTCAGCAAGCAGGATCCCGAACACGTTCTGAAAGTATTCCGCAAGTTCATCGAGGACCGGTTGCCCGAGGGCTGTTCTGTTCGTTATAGCGGCGATGCTGACGGCTCTCCTGCCATAGAGATTGCGGAGGACAACCCGCACTTGAAAAAGGCGGCCAAGGCGCTTGCCGACGAGTGGGGCAAGCCGGCGGTATTGATGGGGTGTGGCGGTTCAATTCCGGTGGTGCGCTCGTTTGAGGACATTCTCGGAATGCAGAGCATGCTGGTCGGGTTTGGCCTGCCGGACGATGCACTGCATTCGCCCAATGAGAAATACAATCTCAAAAGTTTTCACAAGGGCATCAGAAGCTGGGTGCGGGTGATCGGCGAACTGGCAGGGTGAGACTGAACACCACGCATGTTCACGCAGCTTGTCATAGGGTCCATTGTCATTATCGCAACAGTTGCAATCCAGGCTGAAATGTTCGCTTTGCTGAACCGCAAGCATGAACCGTTCCTGACCTGGACACGCACCAGGTTTCGTCGCTTTTCAGGCACCGCATTCATCACGGTGGCCATGCTGGTGGTGTTGTTCACCATGACCGTTGAAGTCTGGCTGTGGGCATTTGTGCTGCTTGCCACCGGCGCTGTGACGGCGCTTGAACCGGCAGTCTATTTTGCGCTGGTGTGTTTCACGACACTGGGATTTGGTGACATAACCCTGCCGACCGAATGGCGTCTGCTGTCAGCCCTGATCGGTGCCAACGGGTTCTTGATGTTTGGCTGGTCAACAGCCTTCATGGTGGAACTGATCAGGAAGAGTCGTTAGATGAAGTTGACCGAAACGTATTTGAAGAACACTCTTATCGCGTTGATATGATGAGGTTTTAAGCTCTCACTTGATTCGTTTCGTTAACGTAATGTTGCCAAAGTTTCGGACATCACCCGGGCAAGCTGGCGGTCGCGATCATTATCGGAACCGGAGAGCCCGACAACGGTACTGGCCTTGTCAGCCTCTGACCTGTGTTGGTTCATCTTCCATACGCCTTCGAGCTGGCTGACGCCCAGTTCGAGCCCGACAATGCCGCGCAGCATGGTTGCCACATACTGATCGGGTGCATCTGACACTTTCCACGGCGCCGGCTGTTCAGCTTCGTTGCGATCGGTCAGGCTGTTGACGTGGGCCAGCAGCCAGTCAGCGTCATGCACGGTGCCGGCAACCCCGTGGGCATGGACAATTACATATGCCCAGGTCGGCACGACCTTGGCGGTCTCCTGCTTGGACGCATAGTTGGAAGGAGACAGGTATGTGTGCGGTCCCTGGAATATCGCCATGGATGTCGTGTTACCCTGTTCGATGATTTGCCAGTGATCATTGGCGCGGGCAAAGTGGCCGGATAATCTGACCGACCCATCTGCCGTTTCGCTGACCAGCAGCGGCAGATGCGACACTTTCAATTTGCCATCGGATGTAGAGGTAACAAGGGCTGCAAGCTGGATGGCGCGTGCAGCATCCAGCAACACCGGTTGCCGGGTCTCCCGGGACGTGTCCCGCGAATATACAATATCAGTATCAGCCATGGTGATCTCCCGAACCGCTTCGCCCAGTTTCAAAGGGCGGCCATTTTTGCCTTGTTCGCAGTCGCAAGGTCCTGCTCCGTTGCGCCATGGTCATAGGCTGGTGACAGGATCAGTTCCGCTGATGTGAGGTCGAACACCATGAAGCCGGTCATGTGCTCCAGGAAGTCAGGCCAGTATTTTTCAAACACGGCAGTGAGCTCGTGAGACGCAACCGCCTTGCCGATCATCGTGCCATTGCCGCACACCCGTACCGCCTTTCGCGTCAGCGGATCGAGAAAGCAGATTTCGCATGCCGGATGACGGCGCAGATTTGCCGCCGTGCCGGGTGAGCGGATATTACCGCATGCAATCGTGCGCTCATCCACCACCACGAACGTGGCCTTGGGTGAAACCGCTGCGGATCCGTCATCGCGGACCGTTGCCACAAATCCCGCGGTATGGGTGCGGATGAGGGACTGCATTTCGTCGGTGAGCATTGTCGGGTCGGCTCCTATCCTGCCTTGAAGTTTGCTGCGTGGTCCGGTGCTGTCAGGCCGGCATGGTTGCGCGGGTCATCGATCGGCCTGCCGGTCGTCGTCGTCATCGGCACAACGCCCGCCCAAATCGGCAGTTCATAGTCTTCCTCATCGTCCACCGGTGGTCCAGTCCGGATTTTGACGGAAGCCTCATCGAGCGGCAGGCGCAGCACCGTCGTGGCCTTCAACTCCTTGTCGTTCATGGCCCGCAGCATGTCCCAGCGTCCCGGAAACCAGACATCAAACATGGCCTTCAGCCGGGCTTCCTTATCGCCAGGTCGTTTGATGATTTCAGCTTCGCCAAACACCATGCAGGATCGATAGTTGGCCGAATGATGGAAACCGGAGCGCGCCATGACCATGCCGTCCCAAAGGGTCACGGTCAGGCAGGCCTGGTTGGCCTCTGCGGCCCGCAGGAACCGGCTTGCCGATGAACCATGCCAGTAGACGTGATCGCCTTCGCGCCATTGCATGGTCGGTGTCACTACGGGTGCCCCGTCAAGCTGATAGCCGACATGGCACAAGGGCATTGCGTCCAGTACCGCATATATCGATGCCGCATCAAAGTGACCGCGTTCATGTACCCGCCTGAGCCGGGTGCGCTCGCTTGGTGCATCTGTTTTCCGTGCCATCGCTCTTCTGTCTCCTGATGTATCGACTCTGCAGCAGATCAGCGCAATAATGGCCTTAGGGAAAGAGCCAATACAGGTGAGTTCGATATGTCCACTTCAGATGCTGCCATTGCCGCAATCGCTCTTGATCGCGCCAGTTCATCCCCTTTGCATGTACAATTGACCGGACAGTTGCGCGACATGATCCTGTCAGGTCGTATTGCGCCGGGCGGGCGGCTGCCGGGTAGTCGCGCCTTTGCAAGTGATCTGGGCGTTTCGCGCATTACCGTCACGACCTCCATGGATCAACTGGTGGCGGAAGGATTTGCCGAAGGCCGTCATGGCAAGGGATTGTTCGTCGCGCCGCATCTGCCGGATACATCGCTGAAAATTGCCGGGTTTGATGAACCTTTTGACATTCAACCTATTGAAACAGGGCGGTCATCACCGGTGCCGTTTCAACCGGCCGCCCATGATGCACGGTTGTTCCCGCACGATGAGTGGGCCAAACTGCTGGAACAGAACTGGCGCAATCCTGATAATCGAACGGCATCGGGTATAGAGCCATCCGGCCATCCGGCATTGCGCGAAGCCATTGCTCATCACCTGCACGAGTGGCGCGGCCTTCGGTGCCAGCCCTCGCAGGTGTTTGTCACGGCAGGCGGCGGCGACACTACGCAACTGCTCATCCGCGCCATTGGTCTTGTCGGTCACAACGTGGTGCTGGAAGACCCGGGCTATCCGTTATTCGCCAGCGAACTGTCACACCAGGGCGTTGGCGTGGTTCCTGTCGCGGTGGACGATGAGGGACTTGATCCCGCCGCCATGCCTGCTGCCCGGCTGGCGATTGTTACACCGTCGCGGCACTACCCCACCGGCGTGACCATGCCCCTGGCCAGGAGGCTGGATCTGCTGGCCTGGAGTGACAGGCACGAGGCCCTCGTCCTGGAAGATGACTTTGACAGCGAGTATCGGTATCGCGGTACGCCGCTGCCCACGCTGATGGGGTTGGCGAACAATGACCGGGTGCTCTACATGGGGTCTTTCTCGAAAGTGTTCACGCCGCAATTGCGGCTGGGCTATCTGGTGGCGCCCCGGCCTCTTGCTACATCAATTGAACATGTGCTGAGCGAACGTGGCCCGCTGGCTTCGGCCATAGCGCAACCGGCTCTGGCCCAGTTCATGGCGTCGGGCCGCTTTGCCACTCACATCAGGCGAATGCGGCGGGTGTACGGCGTGCGCCAGCAGGCACTGATCGACAGCGTGTCGCGGCATCTGACGGGGTTACTGAGCGTGCAGGCTGAAGCCGGTGGCATGCACCTGACAGCCCGGCTTTGCTGCGGTCTTGCGGCGCGGATGACTGACGTGCAGGTGTCGCACAGGGCACGTGAAGCCGGACTTGTGCTGCCGGCGCTGTCTTCCTATTGCGCAGGATCTGTGGGGGATCAGGGGTTGCTGATGGGTTATTCCGGTTTTGATGAAATAGAGCTGGATGCGGCCTGCGCGAAGCTCGCAGGCCTGCTTCAGGTATAAGACTGCAGTCGCGCAAGCAGGTCGGCAGGCACGGCAATGCCGCGTGTTGCAGCCTGCTCGCGACATGCGTGACGGCTGTTGCCGGGCAATCTTACACCGTCGTCTTCGCCAAGCGCCGACAACATGGTTTCCAGGCGCTCCGAAAGCGCACCGGGACCCGTCCCAATGCCGGTAAAAGTTTCCGGTGCAAGGGCAATGAACATCTGCCCCACATCACAGGGTCCGCCTTCATTGTTGCCGAACAGGGAGGCTTGAAACGAAAAGTTGGGACCGGCCAGCCCGCCTGCCAGCACATCGACCAGCAGGGCCAGCAGTGATCCCTTGTAGCCGCCCGCCGGCGCCATGGCGCCGCCATCCAGCACCTCGTTGGGATCTGTTGTCGGCATCCCGTGTTTGTCCAGTCCCCAGCCGAGCGGGATGGGTTTGCCTTCTGCAGCATGCTCCTTCACTGTCACGTAGGCCACCTGAGATGTGGCCATGTCACCGATCAGGGCAGGGCGGCCGTCGCCGCGCGGCACGGCGAAGGCCAGCGGGTTGGTGCCGAAAAACGCCCTGGTGCCACCGAAAGGCGCCATCAGGGTTGATGAATTGGCAAAGCCGATACCGATCAGGCCGGCGTTTGCCGTGCGCTCCACGAACCAGCCCAGGATACCGGCCGATGACGAGCGCCGGATGGCAAGCGCGGCAATGCCCTGGGTGCGGGCGAGGGCGTGGAAATCGTCCATGGCCTCGTGAAAGGCGGCAAACGAAAAACCCTGGGCGGCATCGCTGGCAATCACCGACCCGGCAACCTGTTCGTGGACCGGTCGGGCACTGCCGTCGATCTTGTTACATCTCAAATGCTCGCAGTAGCGCGGCAGATATCCAAGGCCGACGGTGCGAAGACCGTCTGCCTCAGCTTCGACTATGGCCTGTGTCGCCTGTTCGAGTTGTATGCCACGCGCGCCGGACCCCTTCAGCGCGCCATGTGCGAGAGCGCTGATTTCAGCAAGCGAGAGATTGTCACCGTTTGGCATGGCGGTTACCTGGCTCGGGCCCGGACGACAATTGTATGCTCAGCTCGCGGCCGAGTTTTCGTTTCATGGCTTTGGCAAAGTCGTCAAAATCATCTGCGCTGATGACGAACGATCCAGGGCCTCCGGTTACGTTGGCACGGTAATAGGCGGCAAGGCCCGCATCTCCGTCAAGGATCGCCAGTCCGTTGATGGTGATGCCTCTGGCAATCGCGGCGCGGCGTGCCTGTAACGGGTCCTGACCGGAATTATTGCGACCATCGCCGGAGATATCTATGCGGCGGTAGTCGCCGACCTGGGCATTATTTTCCAGCATCTGCACCGACCGGTTGATGGCGGTACTGATGGCTGTGAAGTTACCGGTGTTGGCCCGAGGTGCCTGGACGATGCGTGAGGCCAGCGATCTCACCGAAGCTTCTGAAGATACTACGGTCCAGTCCACGGCGATATTGCCAAGCAGCCCGCCGCTCCATTGCAAAAGGGCAATCGCGACACCGTTCTTGTGCTGGCCGATGGCCTGAATGATCTCACTGCTTTCAAGTGCAGACGCGATGCCGCGCATCTGCAGTGCGTACTCCGGATCATCGACGCTGGCCGATGTGTCCACTGCCAGCACCAGTTCGATTGCAACCGGCTGAGCCTTGGCCGGTACATGAGCCGGCAGCAGGCACAATGTTATGGCAATCACCGCGCTGATCTTGCAGAGGGCAGGCAGGCCCACCTTAAGCGCGGCCCGAACGGCGCTCCACCGGGCCTGACAACAGGACCCGGGTTCCGTCAACCAGCCCTTCCAGAGCCTCGCCACTGACCGGCATTACCTCATGGTTACCACGCTCGCTGAGGGTCAGTCTAACCGGTTCGCGCGTGTAGTCGAGTCCGGGATGCAGTGTGGCCCTTGCCCCCGCATTTGCCGGTATGAACGGCCAGCTCGCAGGTTCCGGCTTGAAACTGACCTCACCATCGGTTGAGCGCTGGACAACCGCCGGGCGCGGCCACAGCACGGGATCAGGGGTTCGGTCCGGCAAGATGGTAGATGGATTGAACAGCTCGGCTTCCACGTCGCGCAGATGATCGTCTTCAAAAAGTTCGCCACTGCTGAGGACCTCGGCGTACATGCCGCAAAAGGCATGCCCGGTATAGGTCCGCAGAATGTTGACGACATCGATACTGGTGTCACCACTCCACGGATCGGCGGCCGTCGCAGCGCAGCGCAAGGCCGGCCGCAGCACCTTCATGACCACGGATCCGAAACGAATGGTCCTGCCGGCCAGCGAAAACTCCTCGAACGGTTCCAGTCCGGTCACGTAAAGATTGCCGCGGAACCGCAAGGGCGACAATGTCAGTCCGCTCACCCATTCAAGCCATTCGACCGTCGCAAGGTTGATGATCGAAACGCAGGTATCGGTGAAGTCCCAGTGGCCATGGGCATTGGCCAGCCGGTGTAGCTGGATGGGCCCCAGCGGCCCGGGTGCGAAGTGCCGGTTCATCATCGCGTTCACCGCACTGTCATCGCCGCTGCCCAGTCCGGTTGATGCCACCTGATCGTCCGGGGACTTGATGTTCAGCGCCCCCCCGGTTTCGTCCACTTCGGCACTGAACCCCGCCAGTTGCGGATACACTGTCATCTGGATGAAGGTGCGGGCCTGGGTCCAGTCGGTATCGTTTTGAGGTGGTGGCTGGTTGCCTGACGTGAAGGCAAATGCCCGGTCCCAGGCAAGGCCGGCGCCGGCGGCAAGCACCGCACGATCGAGCCGTTCGGCCCGAAAGCCCTTCACCGGGTAGCGGTAGATGTATTCAACGCGAACTGTCATTTTATCTGACCAACCGTTTACCAAAACCGATACGTTTCTTCAGGCGCCGTTCGCGGTACAGTGTAAACAGGCCTGAGCCGACAACCAACACGATACCCAGCATCGACCAACTGTCCGGCACGTCACCGAACACGACATAACCAAGGATCAGCGCGTAGATGATCAGCGTATAGCGGAACGGCGCCGTGTCCGCGACCTCGGTTCCGCGCAGTGACATGACGGTGAACAGGTAGCCGCCGACCAGGAACACCGATCCCAGCGCGATCCAGCCGGTTTGTGCTGCTGCAACCGGATTAAAGCCTTCGAATGCAGTCCACACCACGCCGCCCAGCATGACACAGACCGAATTGGTAAAGGCCACGATGATGGACGGCACGGTCAGGTTGAGCTTCCGCGTCGCGAGATCCCTGATGGCAACAGTGAAAACGGCAGCCAGCGCCAGCCATATGTAGGCATTGAAACCATCACCACCGGGTTTGACGATCAGGAGAACACCGGCAAACCCGATAAGGATGGCACTGAGCCGCCGCCAGCCGACCGCTTCACCCAGGAAAGCTGCCGCCATGACCGTGACCACCAGTGGTACGGCCTGCAACACGGCGGTGACATCCGGCAACGGCAGGTGAAACAGGGCAATGATGAACAGGAACGTCGACGCCACATCAAACAGGGTTCGCACAAGCACCTGACGAGACAACGCCTTTGGAATGTCGCGAACGTGTCCCATCGCTATCACCAGTACAGCGATGATGGCGCTGGCGAACAGGCCCCGGATGGCTATGAACTCACCGACATTGATCTGGCCGGCCAGGGTTTTTGCCACCGTGTCGTTGAGAACGAAGCACAGCATGGCCACGGACATGAGTGTTCCGCCCCGCACTGCCGGCGGCAATGCAGCCTGATCGCCGCCTGAACTCGTGGGTGACGTACTCATGAAATCCTTGATGCAAAACACTCAGCCTGCATTCATCAATAGGCCATCGCCTCGGATCACACCAGATGCCGTCTGTGCAGGTGCGCCAAGCGTTGCGCACAGGCCTGCCTTTGTGCGAAGAGCTAGGTCACTGGTGATAGGCCAGAGAAAAATGCGGAGGAGGCAGACATGGTTGAGGGTGGCAATGTAGACGATCGCTACGACAAGGCGTTTCCGGTGTCCTGGGAACAGTTTCACCGCGATGCGCGGGCGCTGACCTGGCGATTGGCCGAACACGGGCCGTTTCATTCGGTCGTCGCCATCACCAGGGGTGGCCTGGTGCCGGCGGCTATTGTTGCCCGCGAACTTGGCCTCAGGGTCATCGATACGATTTGCGTGGCGTCTTATGACTATGGCGCCCAGGGCGACCTGCAGGTCCTGAAAGAGGTCAAACAGGAACTATCTGCAGACGGTGGCAAGGGCGTCCTGATCATTGATGATCTGGTTGATACCGGCAAGACGGCCAAGGCGGTGCGCGACCTGTTGCCCAAAGCCCACTTTGCAACCATATATGCCAAGCCGTCCGGCTGCCCGCTTGTTGATACCTTTGTCACCGAAGTCAGCCAGGATACCTGGATTTATCTGCCGTGGGACATGACACTTCAGTTTGCCCCGCCAATTCGCGACGGTGCCAAGGTGTAACGGTCGTATGAACAACACGGAGAGCTGGAATTTTGACCGTCCCTTATCAAGGTCCCGTTGATCTGACACTGCCGCAGGCATTGCTGAAATCCGCTGCAAGGCACGGCAAGTCGATGGCCATTCTGGAAGACCAGACCCGCCAGCCGATTACGTATGACCGGCTTGTGCTGGGCGCTCAGGTGCTGGGCCGGGTTTTCGCCCGCCAGACCGGGCAGGGCGAGGTGGTTGGTTTGCTGCTGCCCAATGTCAACGCGACGGCGGTTACCCTGTTTGGGCTTTTGTGGCATGGGCGCGCCGCTGCCATGTTGAATTTTTCTGCCGGCCAGAAAAATATTCTGTCGGCTTGCAAGACAGCGGACATCAAACTGGTCATCACCTCGCGGGTGTTTGTGACCAAGGCCGGGCTCGATCCGATCATAGAGGCGCTGAGCGATCAGGTTCGCGTGGTCTATCTTGAAGACGTCCGCAAGTCCCTGTCTCCACTGGCCAAGGTTCGCGGTGTTTTCGACAAGCTGCGCGCTTCTTCCATCATTGCCCGAAACGGTGCCAGTCCCAACGATGCGGCCATCATTCTGTTCACGTCCGGGTCGGAAGGCGAGCCGAAGGGTGTCGTGCTGAGCCATAGCAACATCCTGTCCAACATTGCCCAGATTGCCGAACACATTGACCTGTCCAGGTTCAAGACCTTCTTCAATCCGCTGCCGGTGTTCCATTCCGTTGGCATGACGGGCGGGTTGCTGCTGCCGCTGATCGAAGGCATCCGGGCCGTGCAATATCCCAGCCCGCTGCACTATCGTGAAATCCCCAAGCTGGTCGGCGAGATCAAGGCTGATCTGCTTTTCGGTACCGACACATTTATTGCAGGTTATGCCCGGGCTGCTGCGCCGCAGGATCTGAAGTCGGTCAAGATGATTGTTGCAGGCGCGGAACGGGTCAAGGATGAAACCCGCGCCCTGTGGGAGAAGTACGGCACCGAAATCGTCGAGGGCTATGGCGCAACCGAGTGCGCGCCGGTCGTGGCGCTCAACACACCGGAGACCAACCGGCCGGGTAGCGTCGGCCAGCTTCTGCCGGGTATCGAACACCGTCTTGAACCGGTCAAGGGTATCCATGAAGGCGGCAGGCTTGCAGTGCGTGGCGGCAATGTCATGCTCGGATACCTGTTGCCGGGCGGCGACGGCAAGCTGGTGCCGCCGGAAGACGGCTGGCACGACACCGGCGATATTGTCACCGTTGACGAAGATTTCTTCGTCACCATCAAGGGCCGCGCCAAGCGCTTTGCAAAACTGGGGGGCGAGATGGTTTCGCTGGGCGCCATCGAGGCGCTTGCATCCGGCCTGTGGCCGGAGCACAGCCACGTTGCGGTGACCATCAATGACGGCCGCAAGGGTGAACGCATCGTGCTGGTCACCGATCAGGAAAACGCCGCCCGTCCGGAAATGCTCAGCTATGCCAAACAGGAAGGCGTGCCGGAACTGTGGGTGCCCAAGGCCATCATGGTGGTTGATGCCATTCCCGTGCTGGGCTCGGGAAAGGCAGATTATGCCGGTGCACAAAGACTGGTGGAGGAACGCATTTCCCTGTTATAGGTTTGCCGGAAAATATGCGGACGTGGCGAAATGGTAGACGCAAGGGACTTAAAATCCCTCGGCCGAAAGGCTGTGCGGGTTCAAGTCCCGCCGTCCGCACCACATTGAATTTGCCAGATGAAATTGACGGACCAGGCAGTCGAAAGTCTGGCCTGCGTTTTCCAGGCGTTACCAGCCCGCCTGATAGATCGGGATTTCT
>CALHUA010000076.1 GCA_938039915.1 uncultured Anderseniella sp. | reverse complement strand
TGCAACATGTTTACCTTCATGAATTCGAAATGCCTCGTCGTCCGTTCTCGCAGCTTGACGAACTGCGCACAACCTGCCGTAACCTAAATGCAAATTTTGGAAATTTCCAGCACTGACCGTCAATGACTTCACAACTGCTTGCCAAATTGGACAGTAATTTGGCAGCCGGCATCTGACAATGTAATTGTAATGTAACGCAACGCGACGAAACCATGACGAGAGAGACCCGATGAAAGCTGTTCTGTGTACGCAATTTGGAGGCCCCGAAACACTTGAAATGGCCGATATCGAAAGCCCGGTTGCCGGGCCCGGAGAGGTTGTTGTTGCAGTCCGGGCGGCTGGCCTGAATTTTTTCGATACCCTGATTATCCAGAACAAATACCAGTTCAAGCCCGACCTGCCGTTCTCTCCCGGAGCTGAAATAGCCGGCGAGGTAACGTCCCTTGGCGATGGAGTTGAGGGTATTCAGGTCGGTGACAGGGTCATGGCCTATTCAGTGTGGGGTGGTGTGCGGGCTGAAATCGCGATCTCGCAGGAGGCGGTTATCGCCATGCCCGACGGGCTCGATTTCGTCACTGCAGCCGGTCTCATCGTGACCTATGGCACATCGCTGCATGCGCTGAAGGATCGCGCCGACATTCAGCCGGGTGAGACCCTTGCCGTGCTGGGCGCCTCAGGTGGTGTCGGACAGGCAGCGGTTGAGATCGGCAAGGCCATGGGCGCGCGGGTGATCGCGTGTGCGTCATCTGAGGACAAGCTGGAGTTCTGCCGCACACTCGGCGCGGACGAGACGCTGAACTACACTGATGAGGACCTGAAGAGCCGGCTGAAGGAATTGAGCAACGGCAAGGGCGTGGACGTAATCTATGACCCGGTCGGGGCAGACCTGGCCGAACCGGCATTGCGGGCGATAGGCTGGAACGGGCGGTTCCTGGTTGTGGGCTTTGCCGGTGGTGGCATTCCAAAAATCCCGCTGAACCTCGCCTTGCTGAAAGGATGCCAGATCGTTGGCGTGTTCTGGGGCGATCACCTCGTGCGCGAGCCTGACCGGCACCGGGCAAACATGACCCAGCTTCTGGACTGGGTTGTCGAAGGCAAAATCAAACCGCACATTCACAAGGTTTATCCGCTTGAAGAAACAGCCGACGCCCTGTTGGCCATTGCCCGCCGAGAAGTGCGCGGCAAGGTGATTGTGACGCCCTGAGATATTCCCAGTTGTGACAAGTCGAGCGGATGAAGTTGTGTTCGTGGACTCACAGCTGCCTCAAGCCATGTGTTTCAACCAGTCTGCAAAGGCTACCACATCCGGGTTGGACATGGCGTCGGACGGATAGGCCAGATAGTAGCCGAAGTCGGAAAGTTCGGTATCGGACAACCGATGAAGTGTGCCGGCCTTAATGTCGGCATCCACAAGCATGTCATTGAGCGCCACGCCCTGTCCGTCGATAACGGCCTGCACCCGGACATTTGGATCCGGGATGATCAGGGTGTCAGCCTGGCCCAGATAGGGCAGGCCGGCGACCTTGAACCATTGCGACCACGCGGTGCTGTCCTGACGGTCGCGCAGCAGCGTAAATTGTTCGAACGCTGCCTCCACCCCCAGATCCCGGACCTGGTTGACGGCATTTGCGTCTCCGCACGGCCAGGCCGGACAGGTAAAAAGCTTCTCAATTTCTACGTCGCTCCAGTTCCCGCTGCCCCAGCGGATGGCAAGGTCCACGCCTTCTGCCTTGAGGTTGTGCAGGTCGATCATCGGCTGCACCCGCAGGCGGATGTCAGGATGGGCCCGCATGAAATCCATCAGCCGTGGCGACAGCCAGCGCGAGGCAAAATAGGTTGTCACGCCTATTGTCAGGGTGCGCGAATTCGACTGCCGAAGGTCTTCGATCTTTTTTTCCAGACCGCCAAATGCCGTTTGCGTCGCGCCCAGAAGTTCCTGACCTTTGGGTGTGAGTGAGATGCCGCGCGGCAGCCGCTTGAACAGGTCAAATTCCAGTTCTGCCTCCAGCTGCCTGATCTGATGGCTGACGGCGCCTTTCGTCAGATGCAGTTCCTCTGCCGCGGAAGAAAAACTGCCGTGTTCGGCCACGATGTTGAAGACACGCAGGTTGTCGAAATGCCGGAATCTCATTGCCAACGTATAATTCTGTTAGCCGGTTGGTGCAAAACTTTTCGATTTTCACATGGTGTTTTCCCGCAGATGCTGTCAATCGACGCTGCTTGTCCGGGTGGCATGCATTTTTGAGGTCAGTCTGGCTATACGCAAGTCAGGTCGGGCAAGGCCAACACGGCCAGGGAAATCGGAGACACTAATGACTAAGGAACTCAGCCGCACATCTGCTCTGGCGTCACGTCACACAGCGCTCGGGTCAGGTCTTGAGGACTGGAACGGCATGGGGACCGCGTGGACCTACAATACCGATCCCAATGATGAGCACGATGCGGTGCGCGAACGCGCCGGCATGTTCGATATGTCGCCGCTGAAGAAAATCATGGTTTCCGGCCCCGACGCACAAGCGGTTCTGGATCATCTGACCACCCGTGACATGAGCCGGGTTGCCCGGGGCGAAGCGGTCTATCTTTCGGTGCTCACCGATGCAGGCACCATGGCCGATGATGCGATTGTCTACAATAATGGTGATGATGAATGGATGATCGTGCATGGCTCCGGTGATACGATGGCCCTGCTGGAAGCATCGGCTGCCGGAAAATCCGTCTCCGTGCAGTTTACCGACGAGCTGCATGACCTGTCGGTTCAGGGACCCGGTTCATTACAGATACTGAATACGCACTGCGAAGCCGAGCTGGGAGGTCTGGCTTACTTCCGGCACCGGGCAGCAACTCTTTTCGATCATCCGTGCCGTATTTCGCGCACCGGGTACTCCGGTGAGAGGGGCTATGAAATCTTCGCCGACGCAACGGTCATCGGCGATATCTGGGACCGTTTGGTCGACGCAGGCGTCATGCCATGCTCCTTCACCGCCCTCGACAAGGTTCGCATAGAAGCGGGGCTGCTGTTTTACGGCTACGATATGACCACCGATCACACGCCTTACGAAGTCGGCCTGGGTTTTACCGTCAGCAAGTCAAAAACCGGTTACAGGGGATGCGAGGCGCTGGCGGCTGCCCGGGGCAACGAGAAGATCAAAAATGTCTGCCTGGTGATTGATCACAATGACATGGTCAACGGGGGAGAAGAGCTGTCGGCGAACGGCTCCGTGATCGGTGTGGTCAACAGTCCGTGCTTCTCGCACCGGCTGGGCAAATCGCTTGCCCTGGCACACGTCTCGCCGGGGGCTGCGAAGCCTGGTACGAAGCTGAATGTGACGGGGGGTGATATTGCCACGACCGCAACCGTGGTTGCCATGCCGATCTATGATCCGCAAAAGCAGCGAACCCATCAGGGCTGACAGTGCTAATCGGCGTTTTTCGCTTCGGCGCGTAGTTTTTCAACCGTTTCTTTTGCCTGTTCAAGATGGGTGTCGGTGACGTGGGAGCGGATCAGGCCGAATGCCGTCAGCAACACCGTCATGTCATCGGTGAAGCCGAAACCCAGAATGA
Source organism: uncultured Anderseniella sp. (assembly GCA_938039915.1). Taxonomy (GTDB): domain Bacteria; phylum Pseudomonadota; class Alphaproteobacteria; order Rhizobiales; family Aestuariivirgaceae; genus Anderseniella. Next base: position 6,727 of record CALHUA010000076.1, on the reverse strand, counting down.
AATCGGGCACTACATCGAAAGGCAGGATGAAATAGGCCAGCGCGGCCAGCAGCATGGCCTTGGTGCGAAACGGGGTGGCGGGATCAAACGCGGCATAATAGGCAGCCACGACCTGGTCTGCCATCGGGATACGGGCAAGGTTGCGCTGCAACTTGGACCAAAAGCCCTTGCGAACGGTCTCTTCATTGCGATCAACAGTGCCCGGCATGGTGATGTCATCACTATCCAGATCGGGATATTGCTGCTGGCCTGCCATGATTTCCTCCCCCGGAGTTGAAACTAACTGCTGGTTTGCATATGGAAACTGTCAGGATGAGTTACAAGATGTAAGGCTTGCAGCATGGATAAGCCTGAAAACTCCGGAAGGATGCGGAATGAATATTGTTGGTGGCATGGCTGCGGTTGTGACGGGTGGTGCGTCTGGACTGGGAGAAGCAACCGCGCGCGCATTGGCCGGCGCCGGGGCCAGGGTCGCCGTGTTTGATATGAACGCGGAACGTGGTGAACAGGTTGCCTCCGACATTTCCGGCGTATTCGTGCATGCAGATGTGACATCTGATGACAATGCCGCAGCCGGCCTTGAAAAGGCCCGTGCCGCCCATGGCCAGGAACGGGTATTGGTCAATTGTGCCGGTATCGCCATTGGTGAGAAAACCGCGGGCATCGACAAGAAAACCGGCGAGGCCCGGTTTCATGCCCTGGCCAGCTTTCAAAAAACCATTGCCGTCAATCTTGTCGGCACCTTCAACATGATTTCCAAATGTGCAGCCGGCATGATCGCCAGTGACCCGGTCACGGATGATGGCGGGCGTGGTGTGATCATCAACACGGCCTCGATCGCCGGCACGGATGGGCAGATCGGCCAGGTTGCCTATGCCGCATCCAAGGGTGGTGTGATCGGCCTGACACTACCGGTCGCGCGCGATCTGATGCGCGACGGGGTGAGATGCTGCACCATCATGCCGGGATTGTTCCATACGCCCATGGTCTCCGGATTACCGGAAGACGTGCGAGCTGCACTTGCGGCCAATGTGCCGTTTCCAGCGCGCCTCGGGGACCCGTCGGAGTATGCCAGGCTGGCGCTGGCCATCATCGACAATGACATGCTGAACGGAGAGTGCATCAGGCTCGACGGCGCGTTGCGCATGGCACCGCGTTAAGGGTCACGGCGACGTCTATCTGCCGGTGATGTAAATCACGCCCATGATGACGATTACGGCCACGAACTGCAGCAGCACGCGCGCGCGCATCAGTTTTTGTGATGTGTTGCTGTCACCACCGCGCATCATGTTGAGCAGGCCCAGACCCAGAACAATGGCAACTGCAATTACGGAAACAGGGACCAGATATTCGACAAACGACATAGTGCCTCTCGGGCCTTCTCCCGCAACACTGATGTGCATCCGGGGCGCCAGACTAAAGGGACAGACCCTTGGTTCAAGATGACCTGAGAGCCAGTTTTTCCTGCCAGCGATCAGGTAGAAGACGGCGCGCCAACGCTGCCATCCTGGTCGTATAGGTAACATGATAATGCGGTTTGGGGTTGGCGCTTTCCGTCGCATGTATCAGGCAGTCAAGCACCGCGTCGGGACCCAGCCGGTATTGCGGCAGCAACCCGTTGCCGGTTGCTTTCCGGGATTGTTCAGGTGCCTCCAGAGGCGCAGGTTCCGTGCCTGCTGTCGCCTCCAGTTCGGCTATGCGTTTGGCGTACAATGCGTGATGGCGTGAGCCGACCGTATCAACATTGTCCCGCAGGGCGTTCAGGGCCCGTTGGGTGAAACGTGACCGGATCGGGCCGGGCTGGATGGCGCTGACCCTGATGCCGGACCCGTGCAGTTCCAGCCGCAGCGTGTCAGTGAGACCTTCAAGCGCGAACTTGGAGGCATTGTAGGCGCCCCGGTATGGGGCCGCGATAATGCCGAGCACCGAGGAACACTGCACGATACGCCCTGACCCGCGGTCCCGCATGGCCGGGATCAAACGGGTTGTCAGGTCGTGCCAGCCAAAGAAATTGGCCTCGAACTGGTCGCGCAGAACATCGACACTAAGATCTTCCACAAGGCCCGGCTGACCATAGGCACCATTGTTGAATACAGCGTCGAGCTTGTTATCGGTACGTTTCAGCACCTCGTTCGCACAGGCGGCAATTGATGCGGCATCGGTGTAGTCAAGTGTCAGCGCGTGCAGGCCCTCAGCCTCCAGCATGGCGGTGTCATCGGCGCTGCGCGCGGTGGCAAAGACCCGCCAGCCGCGCTGCTGCATGCCGATGGCGCAGGTGTAGCCGATGCCGGACGAACATCCGGTAATGAGGATGGTGCGTGCCGTCATCAAATACTCCGATCAAATCTCATCTGGCTCAGGGATCAATTGCCCTGTTCCAGCAGGCGGCGGGCAATGACCTGGGCCTGGATTTCGCCTGCCCCTTCAAAGATGTTGAGAATCCGTGCATCGCACAAAACCCGGCTGATCTGGTATTCCAGCGCGAAGCCGTTGCCGCCGTGGATCTGCAGCGCATTGTCCGCACATGTCCAGGCAACGCGCGCACCGAGCAGCTTGGCCATGCCGGCTTCCACATCGCAGCGCCGGTCGGCATCTTTCTCACGGGCCGAGAAATAGGACAACTGGCGGGCTGCCATGATTTCTGCCGCCATCAGTGCCAACTTGTCGGCAATACGCGGAAACGACACGATGGGCTTGGCGAACTGCACCCGGTCGGTGGCATATTGCAGGCCGAGATCGAGCGCGTTCTGGGCAACGCCGATGGCGCGTGCCGCGGTCTGAATGCGGGCGGATTCAAATGTCTGCATGAGCTGCTTGAAGCCCTGGCCTTCTTCCGAGCCCAGCAGGTTTTCCGCCTTGACCTCAAAGTCTTCAAAGCGAATTTCATACTCCTTCATGCCGCGGTATCCGAGCACTTCGATTTCACCACCGGACATGCCGTCTGCGGGAAACGGGTCGGCATCGTTGCCCCGGGGTTTTTCCGCCAGCAGCATGGACAGGCCTTTGTAGCCCGGCTCGTCCGGGTTGGTGCGGACCAGCAGTGTCATGACATCTGCGCGCACGGGATGGGTGATCCAGGTCTTGTTGCCGGTCACCTTGTAGACATCGCCGTCCCTGATGGCACGTGTGCGCAGCGAGGCGAGGTCGGAGCCTGTATTGGGTTCGGTGAAAACCGCGGTTGGCAAAACCTCACCGGAGGCAATGGCCGGCAACCACTTCTCCTTCTGGGCGTCGGTGCCGCCGGCAATGATCAGTTCTGCGGCTATTTCAGGCCTGGTGCCCAGCGAGCCGATGGCAATCCAGCCCCGTGACAGTTCTTCCGACACCACGCACATGCTTTCCTTGCCCAGACCCATGCCGCCATATTGTTCCGGCAGCGTGAGGGCAAACACGCCGAGATCAGCAAGCTTGGCGATGATCTCAAGTGGCACATATTCATTGTTGCAATGCCAGTCGTGCGCATGGGGGGCGACATTCTCCTCGGTGAAACGGTTCATCTGGGAGCGCATTTCGTCCAGCATGCCGTCGAGGCCGCAATCACCTGTGGTGAGATTGGCACGGCTGTCGATCATCAACTCGACCAGTCGCGCGCGGCTGGCGGGCGTGGAGCCGGAATGCAAAAGGTCCCCGCACGGTCCGTCCTGCAATTTCGCCGATGCGGCTGGTGGAACAGCCAGTTCATGCAGGCGGATGAATTCCTGCCCGTTCATCGGTATGCCGCCGGCGATGTGATTGAGGTATTCGCCAAACACAACCTGGGCAATCAGTTGCTCCAGCTCCGTGAGGCGTCCTTCACCAGCAAGTGCATCATGCCAGGCACAGATGTTGCGCAGTGTCTCGGCATATGTCGCCAGCCACGCCAGACCATGGACGGCGTGCTGTTCCCGTTCCACCGCAGCCGAGGAAATCCGTCCGTCGACCACGACGCGCTCAACCATGTTGGCACGCGCATGAGCGAACAGCGTATCCACTTGCCTGACGGCTGTAGCCATCGCGTCACTCAGCTCAGGCAGGACCGCTGTTGCGGGACGAATATCTTCAGCTAGGCTCATTGGGCTTCCTCGGGATCGGCCGGTTCAGGCGGCGGCTAAATCAGGCGACAGTATACCGGTGAATTGCTGCAGTGCAATATAACCAAAGTCATGACTTTCGAGTGGCCAGCATGACCGCGCCGGCACACACAACCATGCCGGCGATCTGCACCGGCACCATCTGTTCATCAAACATCAGCCAGGCAATAATCGCCGTGACACCAGGCACCAGGTAAAACAACGTTGTCACCCGGGAAATCTCGCCATGCCTGATCATGATGTACAGCATCGAAATCGCCCCGATTGATAAAACGAATACGAGCCACACCATGGCGAAGATCACCGAACCGTTCCAGGTTATCTGATAGCTTTCGGTGGCCAGGGCGACGACGCCGGTGACAATGGCGGCGCCGGTAAACTGCCATGCGTTTCCGGTGCGCAGGTCGACATCGCCCATGAAGCGTTTCTGATAGATCGATCCAAAGGTGATCGACAACATGGCAAGTATGTTGGCGCCTAAGGTAAGCGGCGTGATACCGGCGTCGTCGAGTGTGAATTTCGGCCAAACCACCAGCCCGACACCGGCCAGTCCGATCAGCAGGCCGGCCCAGTGGCGCGCCGTGATGCGCTCTGACAGCATCACGCCGGCCAGTATGGCCGTCATCAGCGGTTGCAGTCCGACGATAAGGGCTGAAACGCCTGCGGGCATTCCTTTCCAGATGGACCAGAATACGAAACCGAGATAGCCACCATGGATCAGCGCGCCGGTAACCAGGCACTGCACCGTGGTGCGCCGGTCCGGCCAGGATGCCCGCATGACCAGTGCGACCATCCCCAGCAGTGCTGCAACAATGGCAAACCGGATCGACAGGAAACTGAATGGCTCCGCATAGGGTGCCGACAACCGCGATCCTATAAACCCGGTGGCCCAGAGTACGACGAAGACGGCAGGGATCAACCCGAGCCAGCTTGGCGCACTTTTCATGGTGCCTTGCACCTTGTCCTGGCCGGGAGATGTCATGTAAGTCCGAGAGGTTTGCTGCGTTCAGGTTGCTGTCCGTGTTGGGTAGCGTGTTTATCAGGACCAACGCAAAGTTTTTTGTTCCGTGCACTTGTCTTGACGGTTTCACGGTCCATCTACCAATAGATGAAAAAATTTCTCTGACCGGCATGAAAGGCACGCACGTATGTTCGACCCGCAAAAGCTCCTTGATCAGTTCATGGGGTCAAGCACCCAGAACCAGGACCAGAACGCAAATGCGCCGACCCAGTCGGGCGGCGGTATTCCTGACGCCTTCAAGGGATTTGGCGGTGGGTTGGCGGCCGGCGGTCTGGCAGGTTTGCTGCTGGGAACCAAGAAGGGCCGCAAAATGGTCGGCAGTGCTGCCAAAATCGGTGGCGTGGCCGTACTGGGCGGGCTTGCCTACAAGGCCTACAATGACTGGCAAGCTTCCAAGACAGGCGGGCCAGCAGCCGGACAGGCATCGACCGGACCGGCACCGCAGTCGCCGATGAAGAATGTGACGCCGGACGCAGAAGGAACCGCATTCCTTCCAGCACCTGAAGCTGAGCGCAATGCGCTGGGCGTGAAGATCATCCAGGCGATGATTGCAGCGGCAAAGGCGGACGGGCATATCGATGCTGAGGAACAGCAACGCATCTTTGGCAAGTTTGATGAGGTCGGTCTTGGTATGGAGGAAAAAGCCTTTCTGATGGATGAGTTGCGAAAGCCACTGGACATCGACGCCATCGTCACGCTGGCCGACAATACCGAACAGGCGGTTGAGATCTATGCCGCGTCCTGCCTGGCGATTGATCCGGATGATCCGGCCGAGCAGGCCTATCTGGCAATGCTGTCGGCGCGCCTGAAGCTGGCTCCGGAGCTCAAGACGAACATTGAAACGGAAGTTGCGAAACTGGCCATGTGATCGTGCGCGGATGTGGGCATGAATACGCCCGCATCCCGGTTTGCGTTTGCTGCTAGTTGCCGCAGGCTTCCAGCACGTCTTCGAACGTACGCAGGCCCGTGGTCGGGGCATTGACCAGTACGGCCATGTTGCCGGGCAAGTGCTTGTTTTCGCGCATGCGCATGTGGCCCTTGGGGATATCGTTCCAGTCATAGACTTCCGACATGCACGGATCGATACGGCGGTTTATGACCAGCCGGTTGGCCTGGCTCGCCTGCATGAGGTGGGCAAAGTGCGACCCCTGGATACGCTTTTGATGCATCCAGACATACCGGGCGTCCATGGTAATATTGTAGCCGGTCGTGCCGGCGCAGAACACGACCATGCCACCGCGTTTGCAGACCAGCGTGGAGACCGGGAAGGTTGCCTCGCCAGGGTGCTCAAACACCATATCGACATTGTTGCCCTTGCCGGTGATGTCCCAGATCGCCTTGCCGAATTCACGGGCCGACTTGGCCCATGCGTTGTATTCGGGTGTGCCGACAGTGGGCAATTGTCCCCAGCAGTCGAAGTTCTTGCGGTTGATGACACCTTTCGCTCCGAGACCCAGCACAAAATCTGTCTTGTCGTCTTCAGAAATTACGCCGATGGCGTTGGCACCGGACGTGGCGATCAACTGTACGGCCATCGATCCAAGGCCGCCTGATGCGCCCCACACCAGCACGTTCTGGCCGGGTTTGAGCGTATGGGGGCGATGGCCGAACAGCATGCGATAGGCCGTGGCCAGGG
>CALHUA010000075.1 GCA_938039915.1 uncultured Anderseniella sp. | reverse complement strand
GATTGTGCAACGGTTCTGGCCGTTCTTGCTGACCGCCGTCTTCAGCGTCTGGATCGGGATTCAGGTTCTGGCATCGGTGCGGTCCGACTATCTGGTTGCCATGTTAGGCGTCGTGCTGGTTCTCAATTCCCTGATCTCTTTCACCCGCTTCAAGAGTCCCGCACCGGCACCGCAACGTGAGACATTCTGGTCGATTATCTGCTCTGCATTTGGCGGACTGATGTTCGGCATGACCGGCAATTTCATCGTGCCGGGCATCTTGTTCCTGCAGGCGTTGGGCATGCATCGCGACATGCTGGTCCAGGCCCTCGGCGTGACTTTCGTGACCATTTCGACAACCCTTGCGGTCTCCCTCACCAGCCGGTCGTTGATGACCGGCGACCTGACGGTCATCTCGACACTGGCCCTGGTCCCGGCCTTCTTCGGTTTGTGGCTGGGCAGGCGCTACAGGCAATCCATATCCGAAGCCCAGTTCAGCAGGCTGTTTTTCATCGGCCTGCTCATCATCGGTTGTTCATTGCTGTTCGGAGCGGTTCGGAATTTGGCAATCGGCTGAGGTGTCAGGCATTGGGCTCAGTCATCGGGCTGCCTCAGATGCGCCAGCAGCGACGTACGCAACGTCTCATATTCTGATTCCAGAACGCATTGCATCGCCTCATCACGGCCTGCTTCTTCATCATCATATTGGACCGGCGCTGAAAACTGACCTTCGGTCAGGTCCACGACGACCCCATCAATACGGTTGTAGAAGTGGTCCACATCATAGCCCGGCAGGCTGGTCTTGAGAATATCTCCGCCAAAAAGGTCGTGCACAACCACTGTGGTCACATTGCATTGCCCTGCAGCCGGCGTGTCCGGTGTCCATTGTTTTGCGGTTTCCAGGGACCAGGCTCTTGCAAGCACAGATCTCAGTTGAGCTTCATCGAACTTCACCGGATCACATGGCCTCTTTGAACAGCGCTGCATAGTCTTCCGCGGACGCCTCGCGCGGATTGGTGCGGTGGGCAAGGTCAGCCAGGGCGTGTGGCACAAAATCCTCGATCATGTCTTCGCTCACCCCCATGGCGCCCAGTCCGGACGGCAGGCCGATGTCAGCGTTCAGTTCTTCTATAGCCGCCGCCAGATCAGCCCCGGCAGCCAGTCCCATGGTTGACCGCAGGCGATCGTACTTGTCCTCACAGCCCGGTTCATTGAAGCGCAGTACCGCCGGCAGGATCACCGCATTCAGCGTGCCGTGATGCAGGCGTAAATCTTCACGCCGCCCGATGGCATGGCTCATGGCATGCACCGCGCCCAATCCCATGGTGAATGCATGCGCGCCTTCGGTCGACGCCATCATCATTTCCCAGCGGGCATCCGCGTCCGAACCGTCCTTTACAGCCTTTGACAGGTTACGCCATCCGCGCCACAGCCCATCCAGTCCCACCCCGTCTGCCGGCGGGTTTATGGTCGGGGTCAGAAACGCCTCGATACAATGAGTGATGGCATCCATGCCGGTTGCCGCGGTCAGTTGTGGCGGCAGGCCCAATGTCAGTTCGGGGTCGCATATGGCCACGGTGGGAATAAACTTGGGATTGCCGAACGTCAGCTTGCGGCCGTCTTCCATGATGATGACCATGCCCAGCGACACTTCGGAACCGGTGCCCGACGTGGTCGGGACGGCAATCACCGGTGCCATTTCCCTGACCAGCTTGTTGCCCCCCTTGAGTGGATCAAACTGGCTCAGAGGTCCGCCGGACCCGGCCAGCAGCGCCACTGTCTTGCCCAGATCCATGGCAGAGCCTCCACCCAGCGCGATAACACCGTCACAGCCTTCTGCTTCATAGACTGCGAAGGCGGCCATGACGGCGCGTTCGGTCGGATTTCCCGGCGTGTCATCAAACACCGGTGCGGCAGCGCCATCATTCATCGCGCCGACAACCGTATCAAGAATGCCGGCAGCAACGATGCCCTTGTCGGTGGCGATCAGGGGCCTCTTGATGTTATTGCGATCCAGTGATTTCTGCAGTTGGGCAATGGCGCCGTGATCAAAATGGGTGGTGGTCAGAAACGAAAGCACAGGCATGCCGGCAGCACTCCAGGGTCGGTTGAGTTTGTAAATGTCGCCGCACAATCGCGGCTTGCAGCGCCCGCGTCAATCGTAACTGCCACTTTCCGCTACCCATAACGCGCCAGCCCTGCTAAACCCCGGCCAACACGACGGTGCCAGTTGCCGTCAATTTCCTCGTTCTTTGAAAATTCCAGGTATCTCGAATGAAAATCAATGGCAATGAAATCAAACCCGGCAATGTGCTGCTGCACAATGGAGACCTCTATATTGCGGTCAAGGTCGGCCATGTAAAACCCGGCAAGGGTGGTGCCTTTGCTCAGGTCGAGATGAAGGGCATCGTCAACGGCACCAAGCTGAATGAACGCTTCCGGTCTTCGGAAACCGTTGAGAAGGTGCGCCTCGAGCAGAAAGACTTCCAGTTCCTGTACCAGCAGGGCGACATGCTGGTGTTCATGGACAATGAAACATACGAGCAGATCGAACTGCCGGAAGAATTTGTCGGCGAGCGGACAGCGTTCCTGCAGGACGGCATGATGGTCACCGTGGAGACCTATGAGGAAAAACCGCTGGGCATTTCCCTTCCCGACTATGTAACGCTTGAAATCACCGAAGCTGATGCGGTGGTAAAGGGCCAGACGGCGTCGTCATCCTACAAGCCCGCATTGCTGGAAAACGGTCTCAAGGTCATGGTGCCCCCGTTCATCGGGACCGGTGAAAAGATCATCGTCGACACCAATGAGGTGACCTACGTGCGCCGCGCGTCCGAAAGCTGATACCAGACCATGCCAGCTTCCCCCCTGATTACCGTCATGACCGGCGCTGCCCGCAAGGCGGCCCGTGCCGTCTCGCGCGATTTCGGCGAGGTTGAAAATCTCCAGGTTTCGCAGAAAGGCCCTGCTGATTTTGTCACCCGGGCTGATCGCAAGGCGGAAAAGGTCATTGTTGAAGAGCTGAAGAAAGCCCGCCCGAAATGGGGGTTTCACCTGGAAGAAGGCGGCGAGATCGCAGGCACTGACGGCCAGCATGTCTGGGTTGTTGATCCGATCGACGGCACCACAAACTTCATTCACGGCATCCCGCATTTCGCCGTCTCGATCGGCGTGACCCGCAATGGCGAACCGGTTGCAGGTGTCATCTACAACCCTATCTCCGACGAACTTTTTGCCGCCGAACGCGGCGGTGGCGCCTATGTCAACGACCGCCGGCTGCGGGTATCCGGCCGGCGCGATATTTCAGACGCTGTTATTGCCTGCGGCGTACCTCACCGCGGACGCGGCGATCATGCAGAATTTCGCCGTGAACTTGCGCAGGTACAATCCAAGGCCGCGGGAATCCGCAGGGCCGGAACAGCATCGCTTGACCTTGCCTGGGTAGCGGCTGGCCGCCTCGATGGTTACTGGGAACGCGGCCTGAAACCCTGGGATATCTGTGCCGGCATCGTCATGGTGCGCGAGGCAGGCGGGTTTGCAGCCGACATCGATGGTGGCCCCGATGTCATGAACACCGGCGATATCATGGCCGGCAATGAACACATGCAGGCCGAGTTGAAGGCCTGCATCAAGGCAGCTCGCGCCAGCGAGTAGCGAACTGCCGTAAAACCTCCACAAGCGTCAACTAACGTGGCTCACTTCGGAAGCAGCTTTCCCACTAAAGTTGCAACCGAATTTACAAGAACAAGCGCTGCGGCAACGAGATTGGGTACGATTGCGGGCCTGTCAGAACGTGATTCGTTTAGTGGCAACACGGGCCCGATTGACCCCTTGAAGTTGCTCGATCCCTTTGAAGGCGATCAGGTTTACGAGTTTTGGTTGATCAAACCAAAACATCGCGATCTAGAGACGTGACAAGGTTGAATCTTTGGCTACACTGCGGATAAATTTGTGCTCGGGAAGGACATGAGATCGGCATGCTGGCATCGGATCATCTGAAAGTCTTGGAACTGCCGCGGGTATATCTCGTCCGCATGGCGGTTTTCACCATTCTCATCTGCATCGGCTCGGCCGTCCTGTTTCCCAATATCCAGGTTGCCTTCATGGCCAACCCCGGCCTGAACGGCCTCATCGTCGTGGTTCTGCTGCTGGGTATTGCCTACACCTTCCGCATGGTGTTCCGCCTGTGGCCGGAGGTGAACTGGGTCAACAGCTTCCGAATTGCCAATCCCGGACTGGAGATACCGCATCTCCCGCGCCTGCTGGCGCCGATGGCGGCGCAGCTTCGCGACCGCGAAGGCCTCACCATATTGTCGCCGATCACCCTGCGGTCATTGCTGGACTCGCTTGCTTCGCGTCTTGATGAAGCCCGCGACATTTCGCGCTACATGATCGGATTGCTGATTTTCTTGGGGTTGCTGGGCACGTTCTGGGGCCTGTTGCAGACCGTTTCCGCGGTTGGTGAAACCATCCGGTCACTCAATATTTCGACGGCTCAGTCCGGCACCGTGTTCGAAGAACTCAAAGCCGGTCTCGAGGCACCGCTTGCCGGCATGGGCACGTCGTTCTCGTCCTCCCTGTTCGGCCTTGCAGGCTCGCTGGTCCTCGGCTTCCTCGAACTGCAGGCCAGCCAGGCACAAAACCGGTTCTACAATGATCTGGAAGACTGGCTCGCCACACTGACCGATATCGATGCCGGTGAATACGCCAATACCGTTGACATGCCGTCACATATTCAGGCTGAAATGTCGACACTTCGCTCAGGCATGGATCGGATTAACCGCACACTTGAAACAGCAGTGCAATCCAATGGTTCCGCACCGCAGAATGCTGAATCCATGGAACAGCTCGCAGGCGCCGTGCACGGACTTGTGCAGCAGATGCGCGAAGAGCAGAAGGTCGTGCGCCAGTGGGCGCAACAGCAGTCGGAACAAAATGCCGAAATAAAACGCATGCTGGCACGTGTCGGCGCGCCTCCGGGCCGGGGCCGGAGTTAGGCGGTGGCGGGTCTCGGCAGAGGACGCAGGCGTGGTCAGGACAGCTCCGGATTTTACTGGCCCGGATTTGTGGACGCCATGGCCCAACTGCTGCTGGTCATCACATTCCTGCTATCCGTGTTCATGATTACCCAGTTCCTTCAGGCGCGTGAGATCTCCGGCCAGGACAGTGCACTTTCAAGGTTGCGTTCGGAAATCAGCGAACTGACCGAATTGCTCGCGCTGGAAAAGTCTTCAAAGGCCGAGATCGAAACCACGCTGTCCGCCCTCACCGACGATCTCAAGTCTGCCCGCGATGAAACCAGCCAGTTGCAGGGCGTTGTCGATACGTTCAGGTCCGAAGGAAATCAGGCAGGGACGCAATTGTCAGCCCTGCAGCAAAAGCTGGAAGGCGAGAAGAAAGTATCGTCCGAGGCACTGGCCCGTGTTGAATTGCTGAACCAACAGATTGCGGCGCTGCGCCGGCAGATCGGTGCCCTGAACGATGCACTTGAAGCTGCTGAAAAACAGGATCAGGAAAGCCGGTCACAGATTGTCGATCTCGGCCGCCGGCTGAATGTCGCTTTGGCCCAGAGGGTGCAGGAACTGAACCGGTTCCGGTCTGAATTCTTCGGCCGGCTGCGCCGCATTCTGGCCAACCGTGATGATATCCGGGTGGTCGGAGACCGCTTCGTGTTCCAGTCGGAGGTTCTGTTTGCCAAGGGCGCGGCCTCCCTGTCACCAACCGGTCAGCAGGAGATCGCCAAACTGGCAAGGGCCATGCAGCAACTGGTCGGTGAAATACCGGATGATCTGAACTGGGTCCTGCAGGTGGACGGTCATACCGATGATGACCCGATTGCAACGCCGTTGTTCCCGTCCAACTGGGTGCTGTCATCAGCGCGCGCGATTGCCGTGGTGGAAGAGCTTGCCGAACAGGGAATTCCGCCACAGCATCTGGTGGCTGCCGGGTTTGGCGAATTCCAGCCCATAGACCCGGGCACATCTGAAGATGCCAAAACCCGCAATCGGCGCATCGAGCTGAAGCTCACCACGAGATAAAAAAGGCAGGCTTCAAGAGCCTGCCTTTTGAACTTACTTGATCGAAAACAGATCAGTTAAACGGGCTGTTGCACTGCCGCGTATTGCCGTCAAAGTCGGTCCAGGTATCGGTGCGGACCTTGTATGAACGATATTTCCTGCGACACCAGTCTTCATGGCGGTCTCCGCCCCCGGCATAATCAGGCTCGTCATAATCATCATCATCGTCATAGAAGTCGTAGTCGTCCTCGTAGAAATCTCCAAAATTCCAGAACGGCTGGGCATAATAAAATCCATTGTGGAAATGATTGAAGCCCCGCCGGCGGTTGCGGAATCTCCGGAGCCGTCTGCGTTTCTTTTTCTTGGCGACCGGCACAACCAGGGCCCCGCCACTGAATGTCGTGGCGCCCAGCCCATACTGTATTCCAATCGGACTTGCCAGCGACGTAGTGCTCATCATCATCAATCCGGCAAGACCGGCCAGCAATGCTGGAGTGCTCTTTCTGATCGTCAATTCAGTTTCCTCCAGTTCGGACTTCCCGGTTTCCAGAGAACCGATGTCGCCGTTTTTATCAGGAGTCGAGACAATATCCCGGCTCTTCCACTTTGTCACGTTAGGTAAATTATCCAGTTAACGGATGATTGAACCGGCTCCGAATCGTAATGATATTCAGCCGGTTAACCGGCGATCCAGCGGGTATTGTTCCGGAGGTGAATCGGTCGCATGACACTCAGAAACTGCGCGGATCCCATGTTGACTTGCCGGGTTCTCCGGCCGGTCCAGAATCAGCTCCTAGTTGCTGAACTGCAACTTTGCGAGCCGGGCATAAAGCCCGCCCTTTTTCATCAACTCGGCATGACTGCCCTCGGCAGCAACGCAACCGTCATCCAGCACCACAATCCGGTCGGCATTGCGCACCGTGGCAAGCCGGTGGGCGATGACCAGCGTGGTGCGGTGTTGCATCAGGTCTTCAAAGGCGGCCTGTACGTATTGTTCGCTCTCGGCATCAAGGGCGCTGGTGGCCTCATCCAGCAACAGCAGTGACGTGTCGCGCAGGACCGCCCGGGCAATCGCAACCCGCTGGCGCTGGCCGCCCGACAGGGTCACCCCGCGCTCGCCGACCTGGGTTTCAAATCCTTGCGACAAGCGCACGGCAAACTCATCCACCCGTGCCAGCTTTGCCGCCTGCATGACCTCATCATCGCTGGCCGACGGCCTGGAAAACCGGATATTGTCGAGCACGCTGGCGGAAAAAATAACCGTGTCCTGCGGCACCAGTGAAATCGCTCCGCGCAGGTCTTCCAGCGCAGCATCGGCAACATTGACACCATCCAGCCGCACTGTACCCGACTGCGGATCATAAAACCGCAGGATCAGGGCGAACAAGGTGGACTTGCCGGCACCGGACGGGCCGACAATGGCCACCGTTTCTCCAGGATTTACCGAAAAACTCAAGCCCTTCAGCACCTGATCATCAGGCCGCGACGGATAGGCGAACCTGACTTTGTCAAAAATCACCGCCCCCTTCGCCGGCGACGGCAACGCCACCGGCATTGCAGGATCAGCGATACCCGGCTTTGTATCCAGCAACTCCGAGAGGCGTTCGGCAGCGCCTGCCGCCAGTTGCAGTTCTCCCCACACTTCCGACAAAGATCCCATGGCGCCGGCAGCAAATGCTGCATACAGCAGAAACTGTCCCAGTGTACCTGGGGTCATGTCACCGGACAAAACCTCCTGGGCGCCATACCACAAGATGCCGATGATGGCCCCGAAGGCCAGGAAGATAATGGCAGCCGTCAGGAACGCCCGCCCCCTGGCGCGCGCGGCTGCGGCAGCAAATGCCTCATGGGTTGCCGCATTGAAGGTCTTGCCAATTCTCGGTTCCTGGCCGAATGCCTGTACGGCCTGCACCGAGTACAGGGATTCCTGGGCCAGCGCTGCCGAACTGGCAAGCGTGTCCTGGGCATGGCGCGACAGCTTGCGCACCTTGCGTCCGAAAAACACCATGGGCAGCACAATCAGAGGGATCACCAGTAACACCATGCCGGACAGTTTCAGGCTGGTGGCCATCAGCATGGCAATCGCCCCGATCAGCATGACGATGTTGCGCAAGGCGACGGAAACCGTCGATCCGAACACATTTTTCACCTGCGTCGTGTCTGCCGTCAGGCGTGCCAGCACTTCGCCGGATTGGGCGGTGTCATAAAACGAAGGGGACAATTTCAGCAGATGCGAAAATACCGCATCGCGCAAATCCGCCACAACACGTTCGCCGATCCAGGTGACGAAGTAATAGCGCCCGGCAGACGACACCGCCAGAACCGCAACAACAAACATCATGACCGAAAAATACTGGTCGACAAAAGCTGCATTCTCACCCGAAAACCCGTGGTCAATGACACGGCGTACCGCAACCGGCACGACCAGTGTCGACGCCGCAGCCAGGGTCAGGAACAGAACTGCAATCGCGATCCGGGCCCGGTAGCGAAACAGGAAAGGCAGCAGCCGCGACAACGGCCTGAGACTGGCAGCTTTCGGCCGTCTGCCGGGCTCATCGGTCTCAACTGCCGGTTTCGCGGCATCAGCCACACCGGCACCTGATTGAATATCCTGTGGCCCAGCCCGGCCCGTATCAACTGTCAACGTCTTCGATCCTCAAGTCCAAATTCACGCGCGCCACATTAGAGCAACATGGCTTCAGTTGAACCCATAAAGCTTCAATTGAACCCACAAAGTTGTCCTGTCTCATTAGAATAAGCCAGCTTCATGGCTTTGTGCGTGCGCCGGACCACACCCGGCGTCATCTGACCATGACGGGTCCGGCACAGCAAGCAGGTGTACACGTGGCCGGGTGCCACACCTCACCGGTCCTTGAAAATTCATAATCAGGTGTTTCCCGGCCGGGCGGTGGTTGCACAAAAGCCCCGGCTCCTGTATAGACCACGCCGGATTTCAGTTTTTTAAGGTTGTCGCCAAAACCGGTTGTCGGATCGGGCGCGCCGGTTTGTTTGAAAGATACATTCGATGAAAAAAGACATTCACCCTGACTATCACATGATCACAGTGACCAATACTGACGGCTCATCTTTCCAGACCCGCTCGACCTGGGGCAAGGAAGGCGACACCCTTCAGCTGGACATTGATCCCGCCACTCACCCGGCCTGGACCGGCGGCAACCAGAACCTTGTTGACCGTGGTGGGCGCGTCAGCCGCTTCAACGAGAAGTTCGGCTTCCTCAAAAAGTAACTTGTTGGCTGCAGTCAGCCGCAAACATGATTGAGCCCGGCTGCCAGGCAGTCGGGCTTTTTTGCGTTCGAGATCAACAATCAGGCAATTCCGGTCTTGCGAGTCCTAGCTGCGGCGCGCGTTGAACGCTTTCTGCAACTGATCCATGTGCGTATTCACTTCATTTGCAGCTTCACCACCGAGCAGGGTTTCATCCCGCTCCGCAATCATCACATCGAGCGTCACAATGCGCTCATGCAGGCGCAGAGACCGGCTGACAAGCCCTTTAAGAGCATCCGGCAGCACATCGGCACCGGCGAGCGGCTGCCCTTCCCCTATCTCGTCCAAAGATATACGGCTCTTTTCATGGTCTGCATCGTCACGGGTGATTTCGCCGGAACTGACTGCGCGCTGCAGCAAAAGCCATGACGCCAGTTGCATAAGGCGCGTGGTCAGGCGCATGGACTGGCTTGCATAGGTAACAGATCCCTGCTTGTCGAGTTCGCGCACATCCTGCCGGCCCGGGCCATCCAGATAATTTGCGGTTTCTTCAATCAGGCTCATGCCCTCCTGAAAAACCTCCTGAAACTGTTTGGATGCTGTAAAGCGGGAAAGAAAATCTACTGGCATGATACGCTCGAAACTATCACCGGTGACCATAAAACAAACCTCGAAAAATCTGGGCCTCTAAATAGCCGGGAAACTCCGATGCATCAATATGAACCACGGAGACCGGCCTGACCACCTTTCAAGCAAGTCCGATGCCAAAAAAAAGAGCCACGAAATGCTCGTGGCTCATAAAGTCTAACAGGGAGGCGTCAAACAGAGTGGAAAACCACTCGGGTAATCCCTAAGGACTACGTTAATGAATATGCACCGCAGATCCTTACCAAAAGGTTAACATGATTCATTTTGAACAATATTGAATCAAATCATTCAGGTTACTGCTCAGATAACTGATTCAGTTCAGTGACTTAGTCGGGAAATAAAATTGACGTCTACGGCGGCTTTACAGTTTGAAAAACGAGTCTGCAGCAACCTTTGACGATTGTTTTCCGTCAATTTCGGCTTTCAGACGCACAATTTCTTCCTCGAACTCAACCACCCGGGCCTGCAGTTCTTCAACAGACAGCTCCGAGAGGTCTTCACCAACGGCAGGACCCGGCTTTTTCGGCTTGATGATTTCTTCGTCCAAGGCAATGACCTCCGCTTGCAACCGCCTGATTGCATGACTACTAGTTGTTCCATAATGCCCAACCGGCATTTTCCTGACAACCTCTGCATATGGGACATGTGCCTGTGACCACTATTCCTTCCTCAATGACCGCGATAGAAATATCCACGCCAGGCGGCCCGGATGTGCTGAAACCTGTCACGATGCCGACGCCTGCACCGGGTCCAGGCGAGGTGTTGATCAAGGTTGCGGCCGCCGGCGTCAACCGCCCGGATGTCCTGCAGCGAAAAGGGGCCTACCCGCCGCCGCCTGGTGCATCGGAAATCCCGGGACTGGAAATTTCCGGCGAAGTTGTCGCGCTGGGCGATGGCGCGTCTCTCTGGAACCTTGGCGACAGGGTCTGCGCTCTGGTGGCCGGCGGCGGATATGCTGAATACTGTACTGTCCATGAGACCAACGCCCTTCCGGTTCCTGATGGCCTCACCATGGCAGAGGCAGCCGGCATACCGGAAACGTTCTTCACCGTGTGGACCAATGTTTTTGAACGCGGCGCTCTGAAACCGGGGGAAAGCCTGCTCGTACACGGCGGGTCGTCCGGTATTGGCACAACAGCCATCCAGATCGCGTCCCAACTTGGGTCAACCGTCTACACAACGGCCGGGTCTGCCGACAAATGCGCAGCCTGTGAAAGCCTGGGGGCAGAACGCGCCATAAACTATCGCGAAGAGGATTTCGTGGAGGTACTGAAACAGGCGACCGGCAAGACGGGCGTCGACGTCATACTCGACATGGTCGGCGGTGACTACATCCAGCGCAACATCAAGGCGGCCGCGCGCGACGGCCGCGTCGTCAACATTGCCTATCTCAATGGTTCCAAGGCGGAAGTTGACTTCATGATGGTCATGTTGAAGCGCCTGACCCTGACCGGCTCTACCTTGCGCATCCGCCCGACCGCCGACAAGGCAGCCATTGCCGGCGCCCTGAGGAAAACCGTCTGGCCATTGATCGAGGCCGGCAAGGTCAAACCACAACTGTTCAAGACCTTTCCCCTGGTCCAGGCCGACAAGGCCCATGAACTGATGGAAACCTCGGCTCATATCGGCAAGATCGTTCTGGAAGTCTGATATCCGGCACTGATCACGTCAAAACGACTGGCCTCTGCCACAACTGCTGTTAAGCTGCCGGGTTCCGGGTTCTGGACCCGGGATTTATGGGTTGATCAGTGAGGAGGAATTCAAATGTGTGATGCATGTGTAATGGAAAGCGTGAAGGCGCAGATGTTGTCGCGGCGTGCGCTGTTTCAGACCGCTGCTGCGGGCGTTGCCGCAGCTGCTGTAACGGCGCCCATGTCGGCACCGGCACTGGCTGCCGGACATGAAAAAGTAGAGGATATGACACATGAGCTGCACGAAGGGTTCCCGACCTATTTCGGCGATCAGCAATTCTTCAGGGAGCAGAAATTCAAATTCAAGGACAATGGCTTCAACCTGTTCGAACTGCGCGTAAACGAACACACCGGCACCCATGTGGATGCCCCGCTGCATTTTACCGAAGATGGCCAGTCTGTCGCGGAGATACCTCTCGCCAATCTGATTTGTCCGTTGTGCGTTATCGATGTGAAGGCGAAAGCAGCTGAAAACGCGGATTACCAGGTCACTCCCGATGATGTGAAGGCCTGGATTGCCGCCAATGGCCCGATCCCCGACAAGGCCTGTATTGCCATGAACTCCGGCTGGGCTGACCATGTCGGAACCGAAAAGTTCCGCGGCGCGGATGCTGAAAAGAAAATGCATTTCCCGGGCTTTCACATCGAGGCAACCAAGATGCTGCTGGAGACCGGCGCTGTCGGCATGGCTGTCGATACACTGTCACTCGACTACGGCCAGTCCGCCGACTTCGCCACTCACTATGCCTGGCTGCCGACGAGCCGTTGGGGCATTGAAAATCTCGCAAATCTCGACGCCGTGCCTGCCAAGGGCGCGACACTTGTCGTCGGCGCACCCAAGCATCGCGGCGGCACCGGTGGCCCGGCACGCATCTTTGCGATGGTGTAGGCTCGCGATTTTCGGGTAACTGCAGGACAAAAAACGCCCCGGCCGCGCGCCGGGGCAATTACATCAAGGTAGTTATCATGACCGATCTTCTGGATCAGCTCGCCGACCTCGAAACGTCCATGCTGGCTGATATCAACAAGTATATCCGTGCAATGGATGCGGGCATCAAACGCATAAACCCGGGCCGCAAGCTCTTGGGGCGGGCGCGCACGGCATCGTGCCGCAATGATTTTCTGACCGTTATGCGGGTCCTGGCAGATGCCGAGGCCGGCGACGTGCTGGTCATTGACGGGCGTGGGGGTCACCTTGCACTGGCCGGTGAGATGTTTGCCCTGGAAGCGCATCGCAAGAAGCTGGGCGGCATTATCGTGGACGGCATGGTAAGAGATTCAGCCGCCATGCAGGACATCGACCTGCCGGTATATGCCCGCGCAGTGCATCCTGTCGCCGGTACAATTCAGACGATCGGCGATATTGGCATTGCCGTCTCATGCGGTGGTATTGTCGTCAATCCGGGCGATATCGTCTTTGCAGATGCCGACGGAATTGTATGCGGAACCGAGGATGAACTGTCAGCCCTGGTGCATGGCGCCCGCAACATCATGGACAATGAGACCAGGGCTTTCGCAGAGTTCAAACGGGGAACCGGGCTCATGGACATGCTGAATTTCGAAGACCACTACGCCAAACGCGCCGCTGGTGAAGAAAGCGATCTCAGCTATATTCTGTGAGTGATGGAAAATCAGCAATTGCGTAAAGTTTCCATCGGCATTATATACCAGCCATCCCAAGCAGCATTGATCCCACTGGATCAGCAGAACCACCGCTCAGGTTCTGAAGGAGAGCACTTATGTCCGACACCCCATTGATGCCGAAAGCCACTGCCGTCTGGCTGGTCGACAACACTGCACTTACATTCAGCCAGATCGGCGATTTCTGCAAACTGCACACGCTCGAAGTAAAGGGCATCGCAGACGGTGAGGTTGCGGTCGGCATCAAAGGCATGGACCCGATTGCCGCCAACCAGATTACCCGTGATGAAATCGAAGCCGGTGAAAAGGATCCCAGCCACAAACTGCAGCTGGCCAAATCCAAAATCGTCGTGCCCGTTGCCGCCAAGCGCAAGGGACCCAAGTACACGCCGGTATCGCGGCGTCAGGACCGGCCGGATGCAATCAGCTGGCTGCTGCGTTATCACCCAGAACTGGTTGACAGCCAGGTCATGAAGCTGGTCGGCACCACCAAGACCACCATAAACGCTATTCGTGACCGCACTCACTGGAACAGTCAGAACCTTAAACCGGTCGATCCCGTAACACTGGGACTTTGCTCGCAGCTCGAACTGGATCTTGCCGTGCGCAAGGCCGCCAAGCGTGTCGAGAAGGCCGGTGGCAAGCTGCCGGACCGCACCCTCATGCCGGCAGAAGAAACCGTGCCACCGCCTTACGCCATTGCCGACACGCCGACAGAGCAGGTTGAAGAACCCGCCGCACCAAACGTCGATGAAGCCTTCAAGGACTTCAAGCCGGAAGAAGCCGAACCGCAGGTTGAGGAAGAAGCCGATGTGGACGCTGATTCAGTGTTCGCCAAGCTGAAAGATCTGAAAACCGACACACCGGCAGAAGAATAGGATCTTCACCTGCCGGGCTGTGCAACAGATGTTGCTCTGGGGTCAGGTTTATGATTTTTGGTTGATCCAACCGAGAATCATCCTGCCCTAGTCGCGCAGAACCGGCTCTTTCACCATGGCCTGCTTGCGCATCAGGTTTTCCCTGTAAAATACATACAGGCCCGACAACGCAATAAACAGAATGCCGATGATGCTCAACCGGTCCGGCAGGTCGCCCCAGACAATAAAGCCCAGCAGCACGGCAAACGGCAGTCCGGCATATTCAAACGGCGCCACGGTGCGCACCTGCGCTATACGGTAAGCGTGAGACAGCAGGTAGCCGCCAATGCCCACCAGCAGCCCGCAGGCAGCCATCATCGCAAATCCGAACGCATCCGGCACACTCCAGGCCCTGAACAGAAAATCCAGGGTCGTATTGTCACCGGTCGACATCCACCCGGTTCCGAACACAAGGCCGAAACCGATGGAAAAGACGATAAAGCAGACCTGCACATAAAACGCCATTACAGAGGCATTTTCCACCGCGCCCAGCTTACGCGCCAGGATCTGGATGGAGGCGTAGCACACAGCGGCAAACAGGGGCAGAAGCCCGACCAGCCGTATCGCATCGGTTCCCGGACGTAGCATGATGATGACGCCGATCATGCCGACCACCACCGCCAGCCAGCGCTGCAGGCCGATTTTTTCTCCCAGGAACGGAATGGCAAGCAGGGTTATGATCAACGGGGCAGAGAAGAAGATTGCCGCGGCGTCACCGAGCGGCATCGACGCAAGTCCCAGAAAATAGGCCATATTGGCACAGATCAACAACACCCCGCGCGCCAGATGGGTCCCGGGACGGCTGGACCTGAGTTGCCTGAACCCGCCTTCCATTTTCAGGAACGCACACGTCAGCAGAATGGCAAAAACAGAGCGCACGAAACCGATCTCGTGCAGGGGATAGGTGCCCGAAACCAGCTTGATGATCATATCCTGGATGCCGAGGGCAAACGTCCCGCCAAGCACACACATGATACCGATCAGGTTTGTATTACTGCGTTGTTCACTCATACAGAGAAAGCTGTCCGCGAAAGATGACTCGGCGTCACACTAAACCGTCCAGTCTTAATGAAGAGGTAATCTGACGACCCATTTGCGTTCATCCACCTAAAACTGTTTCTGTGAGGTGAATGTATTTCCCTAGAGCTCTTCACCCTTAAATAGAAACGTTTGACCGATTTTCTGCG
>CALHUA010000074.1 GCA_938039915.1 uncultured Anderseniella sp. | reverse complement strand
TTAGAGCTCAGAGCTTGCTTTTTGCCCCTAACTTGTCATTGCCCGGCTTGACCGGGCAATGACAGTACAGGGAGATGGCGAGCTAGCCGGTCACTGGACCCATTGCGTCAATGTGTGTCTTTCTCAGCCGCGCCGGAAAATGGTTCCATATCTGTCTTGAACTGGAGACAGACTGCACAATGACGCTGCCCAGGCTGATCGTATGGTACAACACCAGGTGTCCCGTTTGTAATGGCGGCATCGAGTGGCAATCGAACCGGCTGGTCAAGGCCGCCAGGGCCGGCGCCATTGAATTCCGGGATATCAACCTCGAACCGGACGCGCTCAGCCATATACCTGCAGATATCGAAGATGTTCGGCGCAGATTGCATGGCATGGACGCCACCGGGCAAACCTTTGTCGGCGCTGACTGCGCAATCGAAATATGGATGCGCACGCCCGGAGACGCCTGGCTCGGCAAGCTTTCCGGCTCTGCAATAGTGCGGCCGATAGCCCGCGTCATATATGACCGCTTTGCCGACCTGCTGTACCTGTGGAACCGCCGCAAAGGTCACTGGTGAGACAAATGGACCGTCCCTAAACCGTCGTGACGAGATATCCGGCACGCGGAAAATGCACATTGAGATTGCCGGTTTCTGGCTCTGAACGGTGTAACGTGATCGTATCACAGCTTACCGCCACGACAATACCTGCAACCGGTTGTTCGCCGCCATCGACATCCGGAGATACCTCGACCTGCATGCCGGGCTTAAGTCCCTGCGGATCATTGCCATGCGCACTTTCAATCTGGAGCGGTTCACAGGCACTGGCGCGGGCAATCGCATCTTGCGGCGTCATGTCTGTCATGCTGCCATGGCCCAGTTTGCGGACATTGTCTGCCCATCTTTCCAGTGCCGGAAACTCCGACAGGAAGGCCGGGCCCTGATCCCAGCGACCACGCAGAAACCACACGACATGATAGAATTGCGCATCAATTGCCGCTGGTGCACGCCCGAGCAGGAAATCGCGTCCATCACCAAGCTGGCGGTCAAGCCAGGCAAGCGGGGCACGCACCTGTGACACAAGATGGGGTAACCCCGCGTTCGCCGCCTTGAGACCCTCCGCCCAGTTCTCACCAAGATAAAGCCTGCCGCGATCTTCCGCAAAATCCTGCGGCAGTTTATCGCCCGCCGATCCCAGTACGATTTTCACCCCGAGATCAAACAACCCGCCATCGGTCCACCGGCTGAGACACCACATCAGACCGCTGTCCTGACCGGGGAAGAAACCCGGCGACGGGTAGCGTCGATCCAGTTCCCTGATAATGCCCTGGCTGTCGCAATATATATCGGCGCCGATCTGAACCACCGGCGTGCGCCGGTATCCACCGGTCAGCGCGGTCAGAAACGGCTTCGGCGGCAGGCGCGGAATTTCCACACTGCGCCAGTTCAGACCCTTGATACCAAAAGCAACCCGGACCTTTTCGGCAACAGGAGACTGGGGATAATTGTGCAGGATGATTTCGGATGCGGTGTCAGACATTTTGCGTTGCTACCTCACCACCCCGGGCAGCTCTTCCAGGCTGTCGAGCAGCATGTCGGGCGTGCCGGGAATGCGGTCATCCTTGAGGCCGTAGCGGTCGATGCGGGCAACCTGGAATCCAAAATTTTTCGATGCTTGTGCATCCCATGTGTTGGCCGACACGAAACAGATTTCAGATCTCTCCGCCACGCCCATGCGGTCCACCGCCTGCTGGTAGACACGCGCGTCCGGCTTGAAGATACCGACATCGGCCACCGAGATGTTTTCATCCAGATAAGCATCGATCCCGGACGATTTCGCCGCCGCGCCCAGCATGTCCGGAGATCCGTTGGACAGGATGGCGGTGCCGACACCCAGCTCTTTCAGGGCCTTGAGACAGACAACCGCATCATCATAGGCCGCCAGATGCAGGTACAGCTCCATCAGGTCATCGCGCAGGGCCTGATCCTCGATGGCAAACGTTTCAAGTGCGTAGTCAAGCGCATCGCCGGTGATCTGCCAGAACGGAACATATGCCTTCATCAGCGATCGCAGCCATGTGTACTCCAGCTGTTTCTGCCGCCAGAGTTTGGAAACCGCGTCTGCGTCTTTTCCGATACGTGACGACAGTTGCGCCACCGGGGCATGGACGTTCAGCAGTGTGCCATAGGCATCGAACACACATGCCTTGATGCCCTCAAGTTTCACAGCCATGTTGGGTTTCCTTGTAAATTTGTGAGTTGTTAGTCTGCTGAGTTGATTGCAGTATGATGCCCGTTCAATCAAGAGAGTAACCCACCATATGGCACACGACCATAATCACGATCACCACCATCACGAAGGTGAGCATTCCGAGCTGTCCGAGACCGCGCTCAGGGTCAAGGCGCTGGAAAGCCTGCTGGTGGAAAAGGGCTATGTAGACCCGGCAGCCCTCGATGAACTGATCGAAACCTATGAAACCCGGGTCGGCCCGCGCAACGGCGCGCAGGTGGTCGCCAAAGCCTGGAGCGATGCAGGCTTCATGGAAAAACTGCGCACCGACGCCACCAACGCCATCGCCGATATGGGCTTCATCGGCCGCCAGGGTGAGCATATGGTGGCGGCGATAAACACCGAGGACACCCACAACATGGTCGTTTGCACGCTGTGTTCGTGTTATCCATGGCCGGTCCTGGGGCTGCCGCCGGTCTGGTACAAGGCGCCGCCCTACCGGTCCCGGGCCGTCTCCGACCCGCGCGGTGTGTTGGCCGAGTTTGGCGTACAACTGCCAGAAAACGTCGGCGTGAAGGTATGGGATTCCACCGCTGAGGTGAGGTATCTGGTCGTGCCGCAACGGCCTGAAGGAACCGAGGGCTGGAGCGAAGACCGGCTGGCAACGCTGGTCACCCGCAATTCCATGATCGGCACCGGTCTCGCACTGACGCCTGATGAGGTGACGTCATGAACGGCGGGCAGGATCTCGGCGGCGTCCACGGCCTCGGGCCCATAGACCCGGAAACTGACGAGCCAGTGTTTCATGCCGAGTGGGAAAAGCGCGCCTTTGCGCTGACGCTTGCCATGGGGTTTTACGGCCAGTGGAACATTGACCAGGGCCGCCATGCGCGTGAAAGCATGCACCCTGCCAAGTACATGACCTCCAGCTATTACCAGATCTGGACCGAAGGCCTGACCAAGCTGATGCTGGACACCGGGTTCGTGGTGCCCGGTGAAGTGCATCTGGGCCGCCAGGAAGTGACACCGCGCGATTTGCATCGTGACCCTGTGGGCGCAGATGAAGTCGCCGCAATCCTGGCAAAGGGCGGACCGGCATCGCGTGACCTCGACACCGCGCCGAAATTCAAAATCGGCCACAAGGTGCGCGCCATACGCATGAACCCGGAGGGCCATACACGGCTGCCAAGATATCTGCGAGGCTGCGAAGGTGAAATCGTCGCCTGGCATAAAGGTCACGTGTTTCCGGACACCAACGCGCACGGCAAGGGCGAAAACCCACAGCATCTCTATACGGTGAAATTTGCAGCCCGTGAACTGTGGGGCACAGATGCCCCGGCCAATGACTGCATGCACGCCGACCTGTGGGAGAGCTACCTTGTCCCTGCCTGAAGATGTCAGACGACTGCCCGGCCTGGTGACCGAAGCCAATGAACCGGTTTTTGCCGAACCCTGGCAGGCCCAGGCCTTCGCCATGACCGTCAAACTGCATGAACAAGGCCTGTTTACCTGGGTCGAATGGGCTGCTGCACTGAGCGAAGAGATTGCCGCCGCCGGCCCCGACGATGCAGCGGAAAACTACTACCTGCGCTGGCTGGCCGCGCTTGAGAACATCACCCAGCAAAAGGGCGCATTGAGCAAAACCGAACGCCTTGAGCGCAAGGATGCCTGGGACCGGGCGGCCAAAGCCACGCCACACGGCAGCCCGATAGAACTCGGCGCCGAGACACGGACCTGACCGATCGTGAAAACTGCTGATCTGGGAAATTTCACCGAACCGGTGCTGATCTGTGGCGGTGCCTATGGCAACCTGCAGGCGCTTGAGGCGCTGGCCGACTTGCAGTCCACGCTCGGCATCGCTGACGCTTGCGTCATTCACAGCGGTGACGCGGTCGCCTATTGCGCCGACTCTGAAGCATCGGTGCAGTTTCTGTCCGCACGCCGCTGGCACGCCATCAAGGGCAATGTGGAAGAACAGATCGTACTGGGTGGCGCAGATTGCGGATGCGGATATGAACACGGCTCTGCGTGTGATGCAGCATCCGTGCGCTGGTATGCCCACGCGGTGGCGACACTGTCTGCGGACAGCAGGCAGTGGATGGCTGCTCTGCCTGCGCACCTGACATTCTCGATGGGCGGCATATTGGCGAGAGTTGTGCATGGCTCTGTCCAGCAGACCAACCGCTTCATGTTCGATTCATTGCCAGATGCCGAATTTGAACCCGAGCTGGATAAGTCAGGCGTCGACCTGGTGATCGCAGGTCACGCCGGCATACCGTTCACCAGGTTCATCGGCAACCGCTGCTGGCACAATTCCGGCGCGCTGGGCATGCCCGCCAACGACGGCACCAGCCGGGTCTGGGCGTCGCTGCTGGCGCCTGAACCGGGCGGCCTCAGCATCACTCATCATGCGGTCGCGTTTGACGCGTCAGCTGCTGCCACACGTATCAGAACGCAAGGTTTGCCATATGGCTATGCCGACAGCCTGGAATCCGGCCTGTGGCCATCGCTCGACGTCCTGCCTGACTACGAACGTTCAACAGCCGGTCACACCCTTCGACTTGATGGCCAGACGGTCTACATGGTCCGGCAATCATCGATCGCAGCAGAGTAAGGATTGCTGCTTCAATCTGCAATCGACCAGGCCTCACTGCCATGCCTTGCTTGACCTTCATACCCTTGCTGTGTTGCCGTAGAGGAAAACATGGGAGGAAATGGGTATGGCAAAAGGCGTTGATACAAAACCTGCAAGCAATTCGCATGAACCTGGCGACGGAACCAAATCAGGTAAGCGAGGCGGAGAAAACTCCAAAAAAATATCCAACGCCGCCTATGAAAAGGCGCTGACCCAGCAACAGATCGAACTGGTGAAACTGCAGGAGTGGGTGAAGCAAACCGGCCACAGGGTGGCCATCGTGTTCGAGGGCCGGGATGCAGCCGGCAAGGGTGGTACCATAAAGCGTATCACCGAAGCCCTGAATCCGCGCATCTGCCATGTCGTCGCTTTACCGGCGCCGACGGAGCGGGAAAAAACCCAATGGTACTTCCAACGCTATGTGCCGTATTTACCTGCAGCCGGGGAGATCGTTATCTTTGACCGGTCCTGGTACAATCGCGCCGGTGTCGAACGCGTCATGGGATTTTGCAAAGATGAAGAATATCGGGAATTCATGCGCAGCTGTCCCGAGTTTGAGCGCATGCTGGTACGCGCTGGTATCCAGCTCATAAAATACTGGTTTTCGGTAAGTGATGAGGAGCAGGAGCGCCGGTTTCAAAAACGCCTGACAGATCCGACGAAACGCTGGAAGCTGAGCCCGATGGACCTGGAAAGCCGAAAACGTTGGGTCGACTATTCAAAAGCCAAGGACATGATGTTTGCCCATACCGACATCAAACAGGCGCCATGGTATGTCGTGGCCTCCGATGTCAAGAAACACGCTCGCCTAAACTGCATCAGTCACTTGCTGTCATTGATCCCATACGAAGACGTCACGCCAAATACCGTCGAGTTGGAAGAAAGGCCGGAGCAAGCCGGTTACGTCCGCCCGCCGATGGACGAACAGACGTTTGTTCCGGAAATTCACCATCTGGTCTAAATGCGATTACAGGTCCTGCCCCTAGTCCTTGCCTGGTTTCGTCGGCTGGCCGCTGGTCGCTGCCGCCCACATGGCTTTCTGGATCTGGCCAAAACCTTCGATGCCCGGTGTCATCCAGGTTTTCATGATTTCGGTTGGGTCGAGCTGGTCCATCTGGCTTTCCATCTGCGTCTGCATCTTGGCCATCATGGCCTTCTGCATCGGCTGCACGTCAGGCAGGCCAAAGAAGGTACGCGCCTCTTCCGGCGTGCAGTCGATGTCGACGGTAATTTTCATGGCAATCTCCATTCCAATTCAGGCGAATGGAAACAAGTCTAGCCCAAGGTTGCAAGGCCGGGGAAAGTTTCGATCATCCAGTAGGACAGCGCGGTAAACGTTCCGGTGAGGAACAGTACGCCTGTGACCACCAGCATGCCGCCCATGGTCTTTTCGACCAGACCGAGATGGCGGCGAAACTTCTTCATGAAAACGAGGAACTGCGGCATGGCAACGGCCGCCAGCAGGAACGGCACACCGAGCCCGGCAGAGTATATCGCCAGCAATCCTGCTCCCTTTGTCACACTGTCAGCCGAACCGGCCACGGTGAGGATGGCGGCCAGAACGGGCCCGATGCACGGTGTCCACCCAAGTGCAAAGGCAAGTCCGATGGCATAGGCACCGAACAGCCCGACCGGCTTTGCGTCTTGCTGATAGCGCACTTCACGCGACAGGAAGCCGATGCGGAACGCACCGAGAAAGTGCAGGCCCATGATGATGATGATGACACCGGCCACCGAAGTCAGAACCGGGAAATTCATGCTGCCGATGGTGATTTCCCAGGTGGTCGCCTCCCTGAGCCACTGGCCGATCACACTGGCGGATGCGCCCAGCGCGATGAAGACGGTCGAAAATCCCAGCACGAACAGGACAGAAGCCGCCAGTGCCCGGCGCTGTACCGCGCCGTCGGTTTCAGCTTCTCCCGTCAATTCTTCCAGCGATGTGCCGGCAATGAAGCACAGGTAAGGCGGCACCAGCGGCAATACGCACGGGCTCAGAAAACTCAGCAGTCCGGCAAAGAATGCCGCCCATATCGATACGTCCAGTCCCATGTTTTCCTTGCCTGAAACCGTGTTCGGGTAATTCCGCCCGAAAGTGCTGGTAAATGCGCCGGGATGCAACAGTCAAGCGGGCATTTCACTGTCACATATACGTTAGACCATGACCGTTCCCTGGACGTTGTGGTCAGGCTGGCAAATCGCGGGTTTATGCAGGTTTCCGGCGCCAAGCCCCTGTTCAAGACCACCCATACCGCTGTTCAACCTGTGTCAAAGTTAATTTGCAAATCAAGACTGTTGCGCAATAATGCAAATGACAAATCACGTTTTTGCTGCAAACGGCGGCTAATACTGGTATTTCCGGCTTCTCGAGAACGGAACGCATCATGACCGTATTGTCGACAAAACACAGTGCTGCCTGTACTGGCTTGGTGATTGCTGCCCTGGCTTGTTCGCCTGGCGCCGCCGCCCATCCGCATGTCTGGTCAGAAATGCGGGCGGATATCATGCTGGATGAGCAAAGTCGGGCAACCGGCATCCACGTAGAGTGGATTTTCGACCAGGGCTATACCGAAGCAGCGATCGAAGGCATGGATGCCGACAAGGACGGCGTCTATACCGCTGCCGAGCTGCAGCCGGTTGTGGACGAAAACATCAAGGCGCTGAAAGAATTCCGGTATTTTACCTTTGCCAAATCGAACGGCAAGGACATCCCATATGCCGATGTCACCGAGTATGGCCAGCGGATAAATGACCAGGGCCGGTTGTCGATGATCTTTGTTGTTCCGTTTGCAGCGCCGATAGACCTGAAGACGGCAAACTTTAATTACAAGATTTACGATCCGGATTTTTTCATTGCCTTTGACTATATCAAGGGTGAAACGGTTTCTGCCATTGGCAAGTTGCCCAAAGGCTGCAAAATCAATGTCGGCACAGTGGCCTTCGACGAAAGCATCGAGCAGACCAGACAGGAGCTGGCGGATAAACCTGTTGACTGGCAACCGGAGCAGCCGCAGGACTTTGGTTCGTTGTTCGCCCAACCTGTTTCGGTTTCCTGTGAGCCGGCAGCAAGCTAACCGCAAGAGGCTTCCTTGATCCGCATTTTTCTTGTCCTGCTCGTATTTGCTGCAGCGTTGCTGCCCGGATGGCACACCGCACATGCCAACCCGTCCGGACCTGTTATCATTGCACAGTCTGATGCAGCCCAACCCTCCAAGGTGAAACCGGGGCAGCTCCTGCTGCAGCGCCGAGAGAGTGCCGACGGTGCAAATATTGCACCAACCCTGACCGGTGAACCGGTCGAATGGATCAAGGCGCAGCAGCGTGCGTTTTACGGAAAGATGTCATCGGCCCTCTCGGAGATGAAACGCGGATCTGCGTGGTCTGCGGCCCTGACCCTGATGGCCCTCAGTTTCGTCTATGGCATCCTGCATGCCGCAGGTCCCGGCCATGGCAAGGCCGTGGTATCCGCCTGGCTGTTGGCCAACGAGCGTCAGCTGAAACGGGGCGTGATGATCTCGTTCATGGCGGCCTTTTTTCAGGCGATCACTGCCGTTGTACTGGTATCGGCCCTGTTGCTGACAGTGTCGGCTGCAGCGAGCACGGCCAAGTCCATGGCGATTGCACTGGAAGCAACCAGTTACGGGCTGATTGCCTTGACCGGCCTTTGGCTGGTCTGGCAGGCCATGCGCCCACGCCTGGTGTCAATTGCGGCTGTTTCGACGGCTCCGGCCCATGATCATCTCCATCACCAGGAGCATCTCCACGCACATCATCACGAGCACCACCATGATCATGATCACGGAGCCGATTGCGGCTGCGGCCATGCGCATATGCCGTCGGCGAAAGAACTCGATCAACCGGTGGATATCTGGAAGGCCGTAACCATCGCCTTTGCCGTGGGCATCAGGCCGTGCACCGGCGGTATTCTGGTATTGCTGTTTTCCTCGGCACTGGGTCTGTACTGGGCAGGTGTGGCAGCGACCTTTGTCATGGCACTGGGCACCGCCATTACGGTTTCGATCATTGCCTGTCTCGCGGTAAAATCACGGGATCTGGCCTTGAAGTACGCCGGTCACAACGCCGTGTGGCTGGATCGGACCGCCTTTGGTCTGAAGCTGATGGGTGGGCTGTTCATCGCCTGCGTCGGCGGATTATTGTTCTGGGCAACAGCCACCAATACGGCACCCCTGATCTGAAGGTAACCATCCATGTTTCGTAGTGTCAAAACCATGCTCGCCGGCCTGGCGCTGCTCATATGCCTTTGTGGCCCGAGCCTGGCACAGATCACCGAAGGCGATGACGGACCGCTGCGCTTTGGCCGGTTCGAACATGATGGCAAGGTCCACTACGGCTTTATCTCGTTCGGTGGTGTCCACACCCTGACCGGCAGTTTTTTCGACAAGGACACCGTTGTCACCGGCAACATCATACCGCTGGAGGATGTGAAGGTGCTGCCGCCGGTCATCCCGGGAAAGGTCATTGGCATCGCACTCAACTACAAGAGCCATGGCGGCAGCGGCGGTGACCTGCAGTTTTTCGCAAAGCTGCCATCCTCGATCATCGGTCCTGAAGACACCATCATGCCGCCGAAGGGCTCGACCAACCTTCACTATGAGGGCGAAATGGTCATCGTCATGGGCGCTCGGGCAAAGAACGTATCCGAAAAAGATGCACTGGGCTTCGTGTTTGGCGTCACTGCCGGAAACGACGTGACCGAACGCAGTTTCGGCTCAGGCGGGTTTACCGTCCTGAAATCAAAAGGCTCTGACACATTTGCGCCGCTGGGACCCTGGATATCTCCGGGCCTGACCATTGACAATCTGAAGTTCGAAACCCTGGTCAACGGTAAATCGGTTCAGAAGGGATCGACCAAACAGATGATCCATTCGTCGGCCAAAATCATTTCCGAACTGTCGCGCTACATGACGCTGGAACCCGGCGATGTGATTTACACCGGCACCGCGGGCACCACCGCCGCCCTGAAGGAGGGCGACGTGGTTGAGGTCTTGCTGGAGGGCATCGGACGCCTGCGCAATACTGTGGGTCCGACGCCTAAATAGTGTTTTTCAGATCGAAGACCTATTCCTTCGAAGTGGCTTTTTTGCCCATGGCGCTTACAGCACCGCTCATTTTTTCAATTACCGGCGCGGCATCATCCAGGCCATAGCGCGATTTCAGGGCAGCAGGATCTGTAAC
The DNA here is from genome assembly GCA_938039915.1 of uncultured Anderseniella sp. GTDB lineage: Bacteria > Pseudomonadota > Alphaproteobacteria > Rhizobiales > Aestuariivirgaceae > Anderseniella. The sequence goes on along the minus strand of CALHUA010000074.1, from coordinate 25,374 downwards.
CGCGAGCCATGTCTTGCCGGCATCATCGGTCCAGGCCAGCGCCTTCATCGGCAGGTCGAAACCGGCTTCACGATTGACCTTCATCAAGGGCGTGCCGAGCTTGGGATTGCCGAACAGCAGAAGCTGTGTCGGTGCCATGTCTTCGCCGATCTTCTTGGCACCGGCGGCATGATCGACCCGGGCAAACACGGTGATGCCCTTTTCCTTGAAGATCGCTTCCAGCCGGTCCAGCGTGGTGGCGGCATCATGGGCGCTTTCCATCTTGATGGTACCATTTGCGCTATCTCCGGCCAGTGCGGGTGCAACCGCCATGGAGAGGGAAACCGCGGCAACAGCCAAAAACGACTTGATCATTAGAGTGCTCCTTGAGGACATGAACAGGTTGGAGGTCATATGTGGAATGTGTTTATGTCATGCTGACGGCAACCGGACGCAAGTCACATTATCGTGGGAATTGACATGACTCTGAAAAGTGATGCTACCAATCCGCCGGCACGCCAATGGCTTGTGCTGGCAGGCTTTATCGGATTGTGTCTGGCTGTCGGCAGCGTTGCCGGTTGGGCAACCAACCAGTCGGTTGCCACCTGGTACATGACGTTGAACCGTCCGTCGTGGACACCGCCCGGTTGGGTGTTCGCGCCGGTATGGACCGTGCTCTACATCATGATGGGAGTTGCAGCCTGGCGAATTTGGCGCGCCGGCGGCGGATTTGTCGGTGACGCCCGCTCCGCCCTGATCGTCTTCTTCGTGCAACTGACGTTCAACTTCACCTGGTCGATGGCGTTCTTTGCCGCCAGATCGACCCTGTTAGGACTGGTCACGATCACCGCACTATGGCTGACAATAGCGCTGGCAATATCGGTTTTCCGGCCCATTGACCGCGTGGCCGCATGGCTGATGGTGCCCTATCTTTTGTGGGTCAGTTTTGCAGCGGCGCTTAATTTTGCCTTCTGGTACCTGAATTAGGGGCCTTCCGCCCTCAAGCGGTGGGCCGATTGATGAGCGCCGAATAGATTTCCGTTTCGCCGACCTCGCCAATTGCGTTGCCGTCAGTGCCGATCATCACGCTTTTGCCGGTACGCCAGCATTCGGCAATGATCTCGCGCATGGTGGCATCCGGTGGCATCATGACCGGCGCTGCCTTGCCTGCAGCCACACGCTTCGGTTTGGCCAGCTTTTTCATGATGGTCGCCCCGGTCATCACGTTGAGCGGGTTCATGTGCTGTACAAACTGCTCGACATAGGCATTGGCCGGTTTGAGCACGATTTCCTGCGGCGTGCCGGCCTGTACGATGCGGCCGTCCTCCATGATCGCAATCCGGTTGCCGATCTTCATGGCTTCGTCGAGATCATGCGACACGAATATTATCGTGCGCTTCAGTTCGCGCTGCAGGTTGAGCAGTTCGTCCTGCAGATGCGTCCGGATCAGCGGATCAAGCGCTGAAAACGGTTCATCCATCAACAGGATGGGGGCCTGGGTGGTGAAGGCACGAGCCAGTCCGACGCGCTGCTGCATGCCGCCCGACAGTTCGTGGGCATAGCGGTCTGCCCACTGGTCGAGACTGACCAGCTTCAACTGTTCCGCCACCCGGCTTTTGCGTTCGGCGTCCGGGACGCCTGCCAGTTCCAGGCCAAGTCCGACATTTTCTTCGACCGTGCGCCACGGCAGCAGGGCAAACTGCTGAAACACCATGGCCACCTGGTGCATGCGAAGCTCGCGCAATTGCTGGTCACTGCACGAGGCAACATCGACCGCCGCATCATCCGTCGACACCATCACCTCACCGCGGGCCGTCTCATTGAGGCGGTTGACCGCGCGCAGCAGGGTGGACTTGCCGGATCCCGACAACCCCATCAGCACGAATATCTCACCTTCCGCCACGTCGAGCGAGGCACCGGCCACGCCCAGCACCGCGCCGGTTTTTTCATTGATCTCCTGCCGTGTTGCCCCTGCATCCAGCAGGCGCAGCGCATCTTGCTTGTTGTCCCCGAAAATGATGTCGACGTTCTTGAAGCTGACAGCGGTCCTGGTCATTTGCTCTGCCCTCCATTGCCGGGTTCCTGGACGCGGCAGATGCGGTCCAGCATGATGGCGACCGCCACAATGGCGAGACCGGCCTCAATGCCCATCGGAATGTTGACTGTATTCAAGGCGCGCACCACCGGTTTGCCCAGCCCGTTGGCGCCGATGAGCGCTGCGATCACCACCATGGACAGCGACAGCATGATGCACTGGGTCAGCCCTGCCATGATGGTCGGCATGGCAGCCGGCAGTTCGACCTTTTTCAGCAATTGCCATTTGGTTGCGCCAAATGCCTGGCCGGCCTCGATCAACTGTTTCGGCACCGAGGTGATGCCGAGATGGGTCAGCCGGATCGGCGCGGCGATGGAGAAGATGACGGTGGTCACCAGGCCGGGCGCGAGCCCCAGGCCAAACAGGATCAGCGCCGGGATCAGATAGACGAACGTCGGCAGGGTCTGCATCAGGTCAAGGATCGGGCGCAGGATGCGGAACAGCCACTCATTGTGCGCTGCCACGATACCCACCGGCACACCGATCAGCATCGAAGCCGAAGCCGCGCCGACGACCAGGGCCAGCGTCTCAACGGTTTCCTTCCACAAGCCCTGATTGATCACGAACGCAAGGCACAAGACTGCGATTAGCGGAATTTTCCAGGATCGTGACAGCCACCACGCCAAGCCTGCAATCAACGCGATAATAACAACCGGCGGCGGCAGCAGCATCAGGTCGATCATTGCTTCCAGGATAATTTCGATGCCGCTGGCGATGCCGTCGAAAAACCAGTCGAAACTGTCGGTGAGCCAGGTGAAAAGTTCCTTGCCCCATTTACCGAGCGGGATCTTGTTGTCTTCGAGGAATGCGCTGATCGGGTCCATGAGGTTAATCCGTTAAGTCCGGTTGGCAGGGTCTGCCGCACTTTTGGTGCTTGTGAAAAGCCGTGCGGAAAACGACGCTACCCGGTTTTGCTGTTTTGGCAAAACCGGGTAGCGTAACTTCAAATCAGACGATCAGGTTACTTGAGTGCGGATTTCGCCGCAGCCATGGCATCACCGCCGTCAAATGTGGTGACACCGTCAAGCCAGGCATCCATCACGCCGGGATTGGCCTTGAGCCAGTTGGTGGCGGCCTTTTCCGGGTCGGTGCCATCATTGAGGATGGCGCCCATGATTTCATTTTCCATCTGCAGGGTGAATTTGAGGTTGGAAACCAACTTGCCGGCATTCGGACATTCGCCAACATAACCCTTGCGCACATTGGTATGTACCGTGGCACCACCCAGGTTCGGGCCGAACACATCATCACCACCTTCAAGATATGCCATTTCGAAATTTGCATTCATCGGGTGCGGTTCCCAGCCGAGGAAGACAAGATGCTCTTTCTTGCGGGCCGCTTTGGCAACCGCAGACAGCATGCCTGCTTCCGATGATTCAACAACCTCAAAGCCCTTGAGCCCGAAGGTGTCTTTCTCGATCATGTCGAGGATCAGCCGGTTGCCGTCATTGCCGGGCTCGATGCCATAAATCTTGCCATCGAGCTGATCCTTGAACTTGGCGATATCCTCAAACGTCTTGACGCCTGCTTCGTAAGTGTACTTGGGAACAGCCAGTGTGTACTTGGCGCCTTCAAGGTTTGCCCCGATGGATTCCACGGACCCGTCTTCACGGTACGGCTTGATGTCCGCTTCCATGGTCGGCATCCAGTTGCCGAGGAAGACGTCGATGTCGCCATTTTTCAGCGACGAATACGTCACCGGCACAGACAGGACCTGGGTAACAGGCTCGTAACCCAATGCTTTCAGGACGACAGTCGCTGTCGCGGTTGTTGCGGTGATATCAGTCCAGCCAACGTCTGAAAACCGAACCGCCTTGCATGCTTCACTGTCGGCGGCCTGCGCTGCGCTCATCGGAACAAATGCGAAGATCGCAGCTGCTGCGACACCCGTCATCACCTGTGAAAATGTCCTGATCATCAATTTCTACTCCCTGTTTCTATTTTCATTCGATCACCTTCAAATAGTGATCTTCAGCACTCTGGATTGGCCGGAATGTGCGCTGCAGCACACCTGCAAGTCAACAGCCTGGCAAAACTTAAGCCGTTTTTAATTGACTGATCAATTAAAAAAAATATTCTGCACCGGAGTTCACTTTTCTATGTGAGGCGAAATGCCCAAACTTGGCATGGGTCCGGTCCGCCGGAATCAATTGATAGAAGCAGCAATATCGTCGCTGCACGACTATGGCTATGCCGACACGACCGTTGCGCGCATTGCCAAGAAGGCGGGAGTTTCCTCCGGCATCGTACATCATTATTTCGATGGCAAGGACGACCTGCTGTTCGCCACCATGCAGCATATGCTGCGCGACTTGCGTGCAGAAACGCTCAAAAACCTGAAACAGGCGCAGACACCGCGTGGCAGGCTGTCGGCGATTGTTGCAGCGAACTTCGCGCCGAGCCAGTATTCACCCGATGTCATGACCGCCTGGCTGGCCCTGTACGGGTCCGCCCGCCAGTCATCGAACCTCACCCGTATTCTGCGCCTGTACGATGCGCGGCTGAATTCCAACCTGAAACACGCCTTCAGCAAGCTGACCAGCCCGGACAAGGCGACAGAACTGGCAATCGGCGTTTCGGCGCTGATCGACGGAGTTTGGCTGCGCGCGGCCCTGTTCGGAGACGTTTACAACCGCGATACCGCCATCCATCTCGTCGAGTCCTATATCGACAGCCAGCTTCCCTGCAGCGACTGAAACAGCCATGAGCGACGCAACATTCGACTACATCATTGTCGGTTCGGGCTCTGCCGGCTCCGTTCTGGCAAACCGGTTGAGCGAAAACGGCAGGCACTCCGTACTGGTGCTGGAATATGGCGGCAGCGACATCGGCCCCCTGATCCAGATGCCGTCGGCCCTGTCGATCCCGCTGAACACGAAGACCTATAACTGGGGATATATGTCCGAGCCGGAACCCGGCCTGGCCAACCGCCGCATTACCGCACCGCGCGGCAAGGTGATCGGGGGATCTTCATCGATCAACGGCATGGTATATGTCCGCGGCCATGCCCGTGATTTCGATACCTGGTCTGAACTGGGTGCCACCGGCTGGGCCTTTGCGGACGTCCTGCCCTACTACAAGCGCATGGAGACGTCCCATGGCGGCGAAGACGGTTGGCGCGGCACGGACGGACCGATGCATGTGACCCGCGGTGAACGTGACAATCCGCTGTACCATGCCTTTGTCGATGCTGCCGTACAGGCCGGGTACCCGGCCACGGTCGATTATAACGGCCAGCAGCAGGAAGGTTTCGGCGCCATGGAGATGACGGTCTGGCAGGGCCGGCGCTGGTCTGCAGCAAATGCCTACCTGAAGCCGGCGCTGAAGCGCAAAAATCTTGACCTGATCACCCGGGCAAAGGCACGCCGCATCGTGCTGGAGAACCGGCGTGCAACCGGCGTAGAGTATGAAAAAGGCGGCAGCATCAGAACCGCCCATGCGCGGCGTGAGGTCATCATTGCAGCCAGTGCCTTCAACTCGCCGCACCTGTTGCAGCTGTCCGGCATTGGCGATACGGAAATTCTCAAAGCTGCCGGTATTGAACCCGTGCATCACTTGCCCGGCGTGGGCGCAAATCTGATGGATCACCTGGAGGTTTACTTCCAGTTGCACTCGAAGAAGCCGGTGACGCTGAACACCAGGCTGGGTCTCGTCTCCAAGGGACTGATCGGCCTGCAATGGGTGCTGTTCAAGACCGGACTGGGGGCCACCAACCACTTTGAATCAGCCGGATTCATCCGCTCACGTGCCGGTATCGAGTATCCGGACATTCAATACCATTTCCTGCCCGGCGCAATTGCCTATGACGGCAAGCCCGCAACCAGCGGGCACGGGTTTCAGGTGCATGTCGGCCCCAACCGGTCGAAATCCCGTGGCACGGTAACCCCTGTCAGCGCCAGCCCTGACGATGCGCCGAAACTGACCTTTAATTACATGTCGAAAGACGAGGACTGGCAGGATTTTCGCTCCTGCATTCGCCTGACCCGCGAAATCATTGACCAGCCGGCCATGCAGGAATTTGCCAACGGCGAAATCCAGCCCGGAGATGATGTGACAAGCGATGATGCGATTGACGAATTCATCCGCCAGCACGCCGAAAGCGCCTACCACCCATGCGGCACCTGCAAGATGGGATCGGAAAAAGACCCCATGGCAGTGGTCGACCCGCAGTGCCGGGTGATCGGGATCGAAGGCCTGCGCGTGGCCGATAGCTCGATTTTTCCGTCCATCCCCAACGGCAATCTCAACGGGCCGTCCCTGATGGTAGGCGAGAAGGCATCCGATCCTATCCTCGACCTTGATCCGCTGCCACCGTCCAACCAGCAACCCTGGATCAACCCTGACTGGCAAAATTCACAACGCTAATCAGATAATTACCTCCGTTGGTATAATAGGCGTTATAGACTTGTCCGATGGACAAAGGGGCTGACACAGCAACGGCAGGCACTAAGGCGCGCACCCACTGGAGCGACAGGCTGGTAACCGTGTGCCTGCTCGGCATGAGCGTGTTCGAACTGATCGAACTGCACGTGCATTTCGCCCCTGCTGCAACAATTGCAGCCATCTTTCTGGTGGTGTTCCTGCTGGTCGGACAATCCCGCCTCGGCCTGCGCGAACGCTATCTGATCGCGCTGGCCGTGATTGCGACCATTTGCGCCTTCATGTTTTCCGATGCCCCGTACGCGCTGATCGAAAGAGGATTTGGCCAGGCCACTTATCTTGCAGCCTTCATGCTGCTGCTGGCCTTGCTGCGCGATGGCGCGGTCACCTCTCCATCGGTCTTGAAGCTCGGACGCTACCTGACCCACCGCCCGCCGGGTCAGCGTTACATCGCCATCCACGCTGGCGGACATGCGCTTGGCATGATCTTGAATTTCGGCGCGCTCAGCCTGTTGGGTCCGCTGATCCAGCGCGGCATCAAGGCGGATGCGGAAACCAACCCTGAACTGGCCGGATGGCGCGAACGGCGCCAGATGTCAGCCCTTGCCCGCGGCTTTTCATGGATAATCGCATGGTCACCCACGGCAGTGACGCAGGCGCTTGTGGCCAGCGTGGTATCAGGATCAAAGCCGTTGATCATGGCCGGTATCGGATTTTTCATCTCATTGGGAATTGTTGTCATCGGTTGGGCCGAAGACCGGATTACCGGCAAGCGCGCGCGGGCAACACTGGCCGCCCACGATGCGCTGCCGCGTCCGGATTTTTCAGCAGAATCGTTTCCCTGGCAGGCTTTCAAACGCTTCGGGCTGGTATGCGCTGCCCTGGCCGGTATTTCACTGGCCCTGATATTTGCAACCGGTGCGAAAGTCGTTCCTGCCCTGATGTTGGCAAGCCCGGTGGTCACCGCCGTGTGGATCTGGATCCAGTACAGGTCGAGACCGGACCAGACAGCCGCCGCGATGATCCGCATCAGGGACATTGCCGCCATTTCCATTCCCGCAGGCTCACCGGAAGCGGTTACCCTGTCCGCCGCCGGTTACATCGGAATTGTAGCAGCCGGTTTGAGCAACGCGCCACTGCTTGCCGATATTTCCGGTCTTGCTTCATGGTCGCCGATCGCGGTCTATCTGGCCATCATGATCATTGTGCCGGCCGCATCCAATCTGGCCATGCCGCCAATGCTGACGGTGACCTTCATGGGGTCGTTATACTCCGCCCTGCCCGATAGCCAGCTCGACCCGACCCTGCTTGCCACTGCACTTGCACTGGGCTGGACGCTGAACCTGACCGCGTCCCCGTTTGGCGCCTCGGCCCTTATTCTGAGCCGAATAACCGGAATTGCAGGCACAACCTTGTCGTGGAAGTGGAACACCACGTTCACGATCGCCGCCTTCTTCTGGGCGGCACTGGTGCTCGGCTGCATCAGCGTCCTGGCCCGTTAATCCATATATTGCAAGCATGCTTGCCACGAGAGCCAGTTCAACGCATCATGCGCCGCATGGAGCCTGGCGGATAAATCCGCCAACGCTCAAAGCCTGCCCGAAGACAACCGGGCAAAGTCTGTTACAGGGAGTAAGACGACATGATAAAGAAACTACTGGCGACAACAGCATTGGTGGCCTTTGCGACCACCTCCACCATGACAATTGCCCATGCGGCGGAAGTCGAAGGCCCGGAGGTCAAATGGAACGTATCGCTGTGGGGCAAGAAACGTGCCTTCACCGCAGGTTTTGAAAAGCTGGCCGAACTGGTCAGCGCCAAGACCGACGGCAAGTTCACCATGACACTGCATTATGGTGCAGCCCTGTCGAAATCCCGCGAAAACCTGGATGGCATCTCGGTCGGCGCATTCGAAGCTGCCATGACCTGCAATTTCTATCACCCGAAGAAGAACCCCGGTCTGATGGTGCTGACAATGCCGTTCCTGCCCATGTCCGGCTGGGAAGACAATCGCAAGATCCGTGACGCGGTCTACGCCCACCCGGCAATCGTCAAGGAACACGCCCAGTGGAACGCCATGCTGTACATGTCGTCCTATCTGCCGCAGTACGAATTTCTCGGCAAGGGCGAGCCGCCGATGAAGCTGGAAGACTGGAAGGGCAAGACCGTGCGCGCCGGTGGCGGTGTCGGCAAGGCCATGAAAGTCATGGGCGCAACGCCGACCAGCTCAACCGCGACCGAAGTCTATACCGGCGTGCAACAGGGCACCATGGACGCTGCCTCGTTCCCGTTCACCTATTCGCACGTGGCCTATAAGATCCACGAAGTGACCGACTGGTTCACCTCCAACCTGTCACCTGGCACATCCGACTGCCCGCTGGTATTTTCCAAGAGCGCTTTTGACGGACTGCCGGAGCAGTACCAGAAGCTGTTGATGGATGTGAAGGACGAGGCTGCAAAAGCCCAGATCCAGGCCTATATCGACATCGACAAGGTCAACCTGCCGATGCTCGAAGGAAAGCTGAAAAAGGTGACCTACACCGAAGAACAGCTGTCCGCCTTCCGCGCTGCGGCCGGCAAACCGGTCATCGATGCCTGGATCAAGGAAAATGAAGGCAAGTTCGATGCCAAGGGTCTTGTCGAACTGGTCTACTCCACAGTCGGCAGAAAATACGAATAACGACAACAAACTACACCACGGACCCTGACGCCGCCGATACAAGAGCGATGCAGGGTCCGTGGCAACATATACTGAACTTCGTCCGGGGAGGCATGAAGGGGTGGATAAATCATCGCGTGATGATGACGGGCTGGCGAGGCTGTTAAAACAGGCCGACCGACTGCTGTCACCGATTGAAGACGCACTGAACCTGTTGTCAGGGCTGCTGATTTTCGGGCTGATGTTTCTCGGCATGCTGCAGATCATACTGCGCACCGTGTTTCGCAATCCCATATTCGGCTATATCGACGTGGTGGAAGCCACCATGATCGCCTTCGCCCTGTTGTCGATCTCGCAGGTCCAGCGCCTCGGTGGTCATGTGCGCATGGAAATCCTCGTCGGGTACCTGAAAGGTGCCGCACTGTGGGCTGCCGAAACCATCGGGGTGGTCGTCCAGATGTTCATCGTCGCCGTCCTGATCCCCTATTCCTACAGCCACTTCATGCGCTCCTGGAGCTTTGGGGACTCAACCATCGACATCGAGCTGCCGACATGGCCGGCCAAATTGCTGGTCCCGGTCATGCTGAGTGTGTTGCTCATCAGGCTCTGCATCCAGTTGCTCGGATTTGTTCGCCTGACCCTCAACCCCGACCGCCTGCCGGTCGGCGTGCCTGTCATGAAGACGGTGGAACAGCAGGCAGAAGAAGAGATCAAGGGAGCAAGCACCCCATGATCCTCGGCCTTGACCCGTTTTCCACCGGCATTGCCGGTGTCTGCCTGCTGATCGTACTCGTCCTGCTGGGCGTTCGTGTGTTCGCCGCCGCAGCGGTCACCGGCTTTCTCGGCCTGCTGGAACTGAAAGGCTGGCATGTTGCCGCCTCCATTGCCGGACAGATTCCACATTCCAAGACGGTCACCTACCCCCTGTCTGTGCTGCCATTTTCATCCTGATCGGATTCCTGGCGTTTTATGCCGGGTTGACCACGCGCCTGTTCGAAGCGGCGCGCCGCTGGATGGGCTGGGTACCGGGCGGCCTCGCGGTTGCAACGGTCATGGCCACGGCAGGATTTGCAGCGGTGTCCGGCGCCTCCACAGCCACCGCAGCGGTGTTTTCGCGTGTCGCCATTCCCGACATGCTGAAGAACGGCTACGACAAGCGCCTGACCGCAGGCGTTGTTGCAGCCGGCGGCACCCTGGCCTCACTCATTCCGCCGTCTGCCATCCTGGTCATCTACGCGATCATCGTGGAGCAGTCGGTTGGCAAGCTGCTGCTGGCAGGTTTTCTGCCCGGGCTTTATTCAGCCGTTGTGTATGTTGCGCTGATTGTCGGCATGTGCTGGTGGAACCCGAAACTGGGCAGTCCGATCAGTGGCTTCACCTGGAAAGAACGGTTCGAAAGCATTCCCGGCACGCTGCCGATATTTGTGGTGGTCGGCATCATCTTTTCAGCCATCTATACGGGCTCAGCCACCCCGACGGAAGCAGGTGCGCTGGGTGCCATGGTGGTATTTCTGTTCTATCTGTGGCGGGCGTTTCGAGAGAACGAAATGTCGAAAATGTCGGGCCGTCTGAAAGAAGCGTTGATCGAAACCGCGCGGCTGTCCGCCATGATCTTCACCCTGATCTGGGGCGTCTTTCTATTCGTTCGCTTTTTGGGCTTTGCCGGCCTGCCGGCGGCGTTTTCCGCCTGGGTGGTCACCCTCGACGTGCCGCCGATTGTCATCATGATCTGCATCCTGCTGGCTTATGCCATCCTCGGCATGTTCATGGATGCCATCGGCATGCTCATCCTGACATTGCCGGTGGTGTATCCGGCCGTGATTGCACTGGGATACGATCCCATCTGGTTCGGCATCATCGTCGTCAAGATGGCCGAGATCTGCCTGATCACCCCGCCGATAGGACTGAATTGTTTCGTGGTGGCAGGAGTGTCCCGGGACCTGAAGGATGAAGACGGCAAGTCACTGGAAATCCCGCTGCAGGACGTGTTCCGCGGCATCGGCCCGTTCTTTGTCGCAGACGTCATTACTGTCGCCGGACTGCTGGCCTTTCCGGGCATCATCACCTGGCTGCCAAGCCTGATGGACTGACATGTTAAACTGTTTGCCGACCCGGACAGTGCCCCTAGCTATATATGCAATTTTCGGAATACTATTCAGGTGAGGCACCAACAAAAGGAACGCCCATAACAGGAGGAAACTATCATGAGCAAAGAGTGTTGCGGACCCGGCTATGCGTCGCCCAAGGAGGCCATGCAGGCAGATCGTGAAAAGCTTCTGCATACGGTCGCATTGTATGTCGGCACCGGTGTGGAAAAACCGGACTATCTGGCCACCGTTGATGTTGATCCCGACAGCCCGACCTATTCCTCCGTTGTCGCGCGCACCGAGATGCCGCAGGTCGGTGACGAACTGCATCATTCCGGCTGGAACGCCTGTTCAAGCTGTCACGACGATGCGTCCAAGTCCCGTCAGTATCTGCTGATGCCGGGTGTGCGCACCTCCAACATCAACGTGATTGATACCTCTGATGACACCAACCCCAAACTGCACAAGGTGATTTCCGGAGACGAAATAAAGGCCAAGACCAACCTGTCGGCGCCCCATACCGTGCATTGCCTGGGCGCAGACATCATCATCTCCATGTTGGGCGACGCCGACGGCAATGCGCCGGGCGGTTTCCTGCACATCAATGAAGACTTCGACATTGTCGGACGCTGGGAAAACGACATCACCGGCATGAACTACAATTACGACTTCTGGTATCAGCCGCGCCACAACATGATGGTCAGCTCTGAATGGGGCGCGCCCAACACCTTCATGCCGGGTTTTGACCTGGAAGATGTCGGTGCCGGAAAATACGGTCAGTCGATCCACTTCTGGGACTTCGAAGGCAAGAAGATCGTCAAGTCGATTGACATGGGTGCAGACGGCATGATCCCGCTGGAAGTGCGCGGCCTGCACGATCCTGACTCAAACGAAGGCATGTTTGCCGCCACCTTGTCGTCCAATGTGTTCCGCTGGTGGAAGACAGACGATGGCGACTTTGAAATCGAAAAGGTCATCGACATTCCAACCATCGATGTTGACGGCTTCCCGGTGCCGATGCCGTCGCTGATCACCGACATTCTCATCTCGATGGATGACAAGTATCTTTATTTCGCCAACTGGCTGCACGGCGATCTGCGCCAGTATGACATCACCGACCGGGCCAACCCGAAAATGACCGGCCAGGTATGGCTCGGCGGCATGCTGGGCAAGGCGCCGGAAGTCAATGGCGTCAAGGTCCAGGGTGCACCGCAAATGATCCAGTTGTCGCTGGACGGCAAGCGCCTGTATGTGACCACGTCGCTGTTTTCTTCCTGGGACAACCAGTTCTATCCCGGCATGAAGGACCAAGGCGGGCAGATGTACATGATCGACTGCGACACAGACAAGGGTGGCATATCGATCAATCCTGACTTCGTAGTCGATTTCGGCAAGGAACCCAACGGGCCGTCGCGCTGTCACGAGATGCGCTATCCGGGTGGAGATGTAACATCCGACATCTGGATGTAGGCGTCATGTGCTGTTGCATGCCGCCAAGTGCGGCACGGGATCTGCCCGACAAGGCGCCATCCTTCGCCTGGCTGCGCCGCTTGCTGAGGTTTTTCCACAAGCCATGACAGCTGACGCCACACACAAGGTCACGGTCGCCAATCGCGGCGGCCGTGAGTTGGCTGTTGCCGACGGAGAAAACATTGCCGATGCCTGTGAAGCTGCCGGCATCGCGGTACCGATCGCGTGCCGCTATGGCGGGTGCATCACCTGTGCCGGCAGGCTGGTATCCGGCAGCGTCCGCCAACCGAAGGGAACCGCCCTCAACAAGCGCCAGTCGCAGGACGGTTATATCCTGATGTGCGTGGCGCAACCGAAAGAGGATTGCATTGTCGAGGTCGGCGTGGAAACTCACACCAACCTGTATCGCAATCCGTTTCTGGGTCCGTTGAAGTAATTACTCGATACCGGCTTCAGCCTTGATCTCGGCAATATAGGCTTCGCGCATCTTGCGCGCCATCGGACCGGGTTGGCCGCCACCGATCATGGTGCCGTCAATATCGACGATCGGCATCACCAGCGTGGTTGCCGACGACAGGAAGGCCTCGTCCGCATCAAGTGCTTCTTCCACGGTGAACAGGCGCTCTTCCAGTTTCACATTGTGTTTGGCACACAATTGCAGCAGCACCTTGCGGCGAATGCCCGGCAGGATCGAGTTCGACAGTGGCCGGGTGATGATGGTGTCGTCCTTGACGATATAGGCCGTTGATGATGTGCCTTCGGTAACGAAACCGTCCTCGACCATCCAGCCTTCGAAACCGCCCTTTTCCACGGCCTCCTGCTTGGCCATGACCTGGCCCAGCAGTGCAACGGACTTGATGTCACGGCGTTTCCAGCGAATGTCTTCCACCGTGACCACCTTGACCCCGGTGGTGGCATTCGGATTGTCGAGCAGTTGTTTTTTCATTGTGAAGGCCGCAACCGATGGTGTCGCGGCTTTCGGAAACGCAAAGTCACGGTCCGCAGCACCGCGGGTGATCTGCGAGTAAACCCCGCCTTCATCGATGGCGTTCAACTCGATAAGCTTGTCATGCATGGCCAGATAGTCCGCATCGCTCATCGGCATCTCGATGCGCAATTCACCCAAAGAGCGCTTTAGGCGTTCCAGGAACGGTGCCTTGTCGACCATCTTGCCACCGATGACCGGTACGACCTCATAGATGCCGTCACCGAACACGAACCCGCGGTCAAAGATCGACACCTGCGCCTGATCTTCGGGAACATACTGACCATTTACAAAAACCGTACGGGTCATCTTCACGCCTCTTCAAAGCTGGTTGAACGTCTTGATTTCATTTACACTAGACACGATGTGCCACAAGATGCCAGACGACGACAAGTCATATCACCAGACAGACCTGAACGTGCATCATGATGGCGAGCGCTATCATGTGCCGGCCCACAATGTGGTCAACTGCACCAGCGATCTCTGGAAATGGCAGACCTCAGGCGAAAAACAAAAATGGCCAAAATGGATCGAAAACGAAACTAATCCGCCACCGCACCGGCGGGTGTACGGGCATGCCTTGTCAGCCACCTGGATCGGTCATGCCACGGTGCTGGTGCAGACCGGTGGCATCAACATCCTGACCGACCCGTTCTTCTCGCTGCGCGCCAGCCCGTTTCAGTTTGCCGGCCCCAAACGCGTGCGCAAGCCCGGCGTGGCTTTGAGAAACCTGCCGCCAATTGATCTGATCCTGCTCAGCCACAATCACTATGACCATATGGACCTGCCGGCACTGCGCAGGCTGGTCAACCATCACAACGCCCCGATCCTCACGCCGTACGGAAATGCCCGCATTGTGAACCGCTGGATAAGGCAGGCCAATATCATCGAACGCGGATGGCATGAGCCTTTCGAACATTCACCTGATGTCCTGGTCACACCGACGCCGGCACTGCACTGGTCAAAGCGCACGTTCAAGGATCGCAACAAGGCCCTGTGGTCGGCGTTCATGATCGAAGTCGGCAGCCGCAAGGTGTATTTTGGTGCGGACACCGGCTTTGGGACCGGTGAGCATTTCATGCAGACAAGGGCCCGTTATGGCGCGCCGGACCTGGCCCTGTTGCCGATCGGTGCCTACGAACCGCGCTGGTTCATGAAAGCGCAGCATATAGACCCGGATGAAGCTGCACATGCTCACAACCTGTTGGGCGCAAAAACCTCCCTGGCCATCCATCACGCCACCATTCAATTGACCGATGAGGCGATTGATGCACCCGTTAGCGCACTACAGGCGGCCAAGCTCAATCACGGCATTGAAGACAATGCGTTTCGCGCGATTTCAGTAGGCGAAACGTGGGAGGTAGACGGTCTCGCCAAGGCTTGAGAGCCGTGATAATCATACTGCAACAGGTACAGGATTTCAGGAGAAGCAGACATGTCAGCAATTATCGGTTGGGCCCATTCACAGTTCGGCAAGCTCGAAGACGATGATCTTGAAACCATGCTGGCAAGCGTATGCAAGCAGGCCGTAGAGGACGCCGGTATCGGTTTTGACGAAGTCGATGCCATCTATGTCGGCAATTTCGGCATGTTCGAAAAACAGTCTTTTCCGGCAGCTTTCGCGCTGGATGCCGATCCGGCCCTGCGCTTCAAACCGGCAACCCGCGTGGAAAACGCATGTGCCACCGGATCGGCGGCTGTGCATATGGGGCTCAATGACCTCGCTTCGAAGAAGTCACGCTTCGTACTGGTGGTCGGCGCTGAAAAGATGACATCGGCTCCAGGCAGCGTTATCGGCGATGTGCTGCTCAATGCATCCTACCGCAAGACCGAGGCCGATACGCCGGGCGGCTTTGCCGGTGTGTTTGCCCGCATTGCCGACCTGTACTTCCAACGCTATGGAGACCAGTCGGAAGCCATGGCGCGCATCGCTGCAAAAAACCATGCCAATGGCGTGCACAACCCATATGCCCAGATGCGCAAGGATTTCGGCTATGAGTTCTGCAACACGATCTCCGACAAGAACCCGACAGTGATCGGCGCCATTCGCCGGACCGATTGTTCCCTGGTATCCGACGGCGCTGCAGCCATCGTCATGACCGATACCGAGACTGCACTGCGCTTTCCCAAGGCAGTACACTTTCGCGCTGCGGCCCATGCCCAGGATTACCTGCCCATGGCCAAGCGCGACATTGTGGCGTTCGAGGGTTGCGAACAGGCCTGGGGCAAGGCCCACCAGCAGGCCGGCACCTCGCTGGATGACCTGTCGTTCGTGGAAACCCATGACTGCTTCACCATTGCCGAACTGATCGAGTACGAAGCCATGGGGCTGACCGCGAAGGGCGAAGGCGCCCGCGCCATCACCGAAGGCTGGACCGACAAGGACGGCAAGCTGCCGGTCAACCCGTCCGGCGGCCTGAAATCGAAAGGCCACCCGATCGGCGCCACCGGCGTGTCCATGCACATCATGGCGGCCATGCAGCTGACCGACACAGCCGGTGACATGCAACTGCAGAAACCCGAACTTGCCGGTATCTTCAATATGGGCGGTGCGGCGGTCGCCAACTATGTGTCAATTCTTGAGCGTTTGCGCTGACACGGGGCACCTCCACATCCGCCAGAAACGGCAGCTGCCGCAGTCCCGCATCATGTGAGGTAACCGGCTACGAGAGTTTGAACGATGAAATTCATCATAGCTATTATCCAACCGCATCGGCTTGACGCGGTCCGCGAAGCCCTGTCGGGCGTTGGCGTGAGCGGCATGACGGCATCCGAGGTCAAGGGTTTCGGCCGCCAGGGCGGGCACTCGGAGATTTACCGTGGTGCAGAATACACGGTACATTATCTACCGAAGGTGAAACTTGAAATTGCGGTCAACAGCGACGTGGCCGACAAGGTCGTTGAAACCATCACCCAGGCCGGCCACACCGGCAAGATCGGCGACGGCAAGATTTTCGTACTGGATCTGGAAAACGCCCTGCGCATCCGCACCGGCGAAACCGGATCGGACGCGCTCTGACAATTCCACTTAAGCGAACGTGATCTCTTTCGACAACGGAAGCTGGCGAATACGCTTGCCCGTTGCCGCAAATATCGCGTTGGCGAGTGCCGGCAGCGACGGTGGTGTGCCTGGTTCACCGGCACCACCCATCTTGCCGGAGGTCTGAAGAACCCGCACCTGGATGTCAGGTGACTGGTTCATGCGCATGGCGTCGTAACTGTCGAAATTGCCCTGCTCGACAGCGCCGTCTGCAAAAGTGATCTCCTGCCCCATGGCGGACGACAGGCCGAAAATGATGCCGGACATCATCTGGGCTTCAAGGTTTTTTGGATCAAGCGCGGTACCGAAATCAGCAGCGCACCAGACCTTTTCGATGCGAATGCCGTCATCGGTGTCAGCCACCTGGATTACCTGCGCTACCCAGGTGCCGAACGACAGGCAGAAGGCCACGCCGCGACCGCGCGATTTCACGCCATCCGCCGGCAAAGGTGTCCCCCATCCCGACATGTCCTTCACCGCCTGGACGGCGCCGACGGCAGCCGGATAGGGCTGCATCAGCTTCAGGCGCATCTCCAGCGGATCCTGGCCGGACGACCGGGCAATTTCATCCATGAAACATTCGTGGAAAAACGGGTTGTGCGAATGGCCCACGGAGCGCCAGAAACCCACCGGTATGTCCATGTCCACCTCAATGCCGGTGACGCGATAATTGGCAAGCGCATAGGGCTGGTCCCACAAACCATCGACAATGGTCTTGTCATTGCCCGGCGGCGTTATTGCACCTGCAAGACGTCCGAACGTCGATGCGATGGGAGACTGGCTTGCCACCCTGAACTCCACCGACGGAACACCCTGTTCGTCAACCACGGCCGCTGCCTCGCAGATCGCGCCGGGCCGGTACATGTCATGACGCATGTCTTCTTCCCGGGTCCAGGTGACCTGCACCGGCTTGCCGTCCATCTCCTTTGCTACACGGGCCGCAAGCATCGAAAAGTCGGTTTCAAATCGCCTGCCGAAGCCGCCGCCCAGATAGGTGGAGTGAACCGTTATATCGCCTGCCGACAGGCCAAACACGGAACCTGCCTGTGTGACAATCGATGTCGGCGCCTGATTGCCGCACCATACCGCAAGCTTGCCGTCCGTCCACTGCGCCGTGGCGTTCATCGGCTCCATGGTGGCGTGTGCCAGGTAGGGTGCGGTATAGCGCGCACCGATCGCCTTGCCGGAGGCTGCCGCAACTGCGTCAGGTGCATCGCCGTCGTCGCGCATGTTGAAGCCGCCGCCCGCTTTAAGCGCGGCATCGATGCTGGCAAAGATCGCATCTGTTGTTGCAGGATAGGTTGCTTCTGCCCATTGCGGCGTGACCAGATCGGCTGCCTTGAACGCAGTCCAGGTATTGTCTGCAACCACCGCGTAGCCGGTCCCGAGGTTGATCACCTTGACGACACCGGGGACTTTTTCAGCGGCAGATGCATCCATGCCGGTCATCTTGGCGCCCTGGCGCGGGTTCATCCGCACCGTGGCGAACAGCATGTCAGGCAGGCGCACATCGACGCCGAAACCTGCCTTGCCGGTGACCTTTGCGGCCATGTCCAGGCGCGGTTGTGATTTACCCAGATAGCGCCAGTCCACCGGATCTTTCAGCGTAATGGTCTCGGGCACTTCCTGCTCGGCTGCCGCGGTAACCAGTTCACCATATGCAATGGAGCGGCCAAGCGCCGGGTCCAGCACCTTGCCGTTTTCAGTCTTGAGCGACGCTGCCGCCACCTGCCATTTGTCGGCAGCCGTCGCAATCAGCATGGCGCGCGCCGCAGCACCTGAAGTACGCATCCGGTCGAAGGCATCGATGGTTGAACTCGAACCGCCGGTTGCCTGCATGGCGAGGAACTTTGCCACCACGCCCTGAATATCCCGGGTCATTTCCGCGATGAAGGAGTTGTCGAACACGTGGAACGGAGCGCCCTCTTCCAGCATGGCGCGGTTGTAGTAGACGTCGGCTGCGGGAGCGAATTCGGTTTTCACATCTGCCAGCTCGACATCGAGCTCTTCGGCCACCAGCGCTGACAGGGTGGTCACGACACCCTGGCCCATCTCTGCACGCGGCACGATGATGGTCACTGAATTGTCAGCCGCAATCTTGACGAACGGGTTGAAGACGCTTTCTCCCTTTGCCGTGTCAGCGGAAATGGGATTCGGGTACGGCGTCTTGTACATGTAGAACCCGACAGCCACCCCGCCGGCAATCGCTGCAGACCCGATGAGGAATGTTCGCCTGAGCAGTTTTCCCATGTCTCTAGGCTCCTGCCAGTTTTTTGGCTGCCGTATGGATGGCTGCCCTGATGCGCGGATAGGTGCCACAGCGGCACAGATTGCCGGACATGGCTTCATCGATGTCTGCATCGGTTGGCGTTGCATTGTTCGCCAGAAGGGCTACCGCCGACATGATCTGGCCGGACTGGCAATAGCCGCATTGCGCCACCTGCTGCTCGATCCAGGCTTCCTGCACCACATGCAGCGCCCCGTCATCGCCCTGCAGCGCTTCAATGGTTGTCACATCGCCGGACACATCTTCAAGTGCAATGGAACACGACCGGACCGGCTCACCGTCGATCAGCACGGTGCAGGCACCGCACATGGCGATGCCGCAGCCGAACTTGGTACCGGTCAGTCCTGCAATGTCGCGCAGGGCCCACAACAGGGGCATTTCAGGGTCGGCTTCGATTGAAACCGTTCTGCCGTTGATTTTAATGTCCATTCGGGTCGCCTAAACCTCCGATGCAGCAAAATTGTGAACCTGCAGAATCAACTTTGCCATTGCCGGCTACATTTGGCACATTGTTATCACAACTTATCAGTCTGGCCTGCGAGTTTTCATGACATCCAGCAACGATGATACTGCCAGGGCGTGTGCCGAAGCCCTTTGGGCAACCGACAATGCCACTCAGGCGCTCGACATGCAGCTCGTCGCGGTTTCGCCCGGCACTGCCGAACTGTCCATGACGGTCAGGGCCGATATGACAAACGGCCACGGCACCTGTCACGGAGGTTTCATCTTCACCCTGGCGGACTCAGCCTTTGCCTTTGCCTGCAATACCTATGATGAGAGAACGGTCGCCCAGCATGCCCAGATCACATTCATCGCACCGGCAAGAGCCGGCGACACGCTGATCGCCAAAGCCGTCGAGCGCTCCCGAACCGGCCGGTCCGGCATCTACGATATTACCGTGACCCTCGAAAACGGCCAGCACATTGCCGAATTCCGGGGACATTCCAGAACCGTCGGAGGCAATATTCTCAATGCTTCCTGAAACATCTTTCTATGAAACGGGACCGCGTCATGCTTGATCCAGCAACCTACAAACCCATGACCGATGCCATAGAAACAGCATCGCGCGACGAAATCTCCGCGCTGCAGCTGCATCGGTTGAAAACGACCCTGGCACAGGCTTACGAAAATGTGGCCCACTACAAACAGGCGTTTGACTCCGCCGGCGTCAAGCCGGGCGACCTGAACGAATTGTCAGACCTGGCGAAATTCCCGTTCACCGTCAAAACCGACCTGCGCGACAACTACCCGTTCGGCATGTTCGCCGTCCCACAGGACCAGATTGCCCGCATCCACGCCTCATCAGGCACCACCGGAAAACCTACCGTGGTCGGATACACCCAGGCAGATGTCGATATGTGGGCCGACGTCATGGCGCGCTCCATCCGTGCTGCCGGTGGCAGGCCGGGGATGAAGTGCCACATATCCTACGGCTATGGACTGTTCACCGGTGGGCTCGGCGCGCATTACGGCGCTGAACGGCTCGGACTGTCGGTTATCCCGATCTCCGGCGGCATGACCGAACGACAGGTCCAGTTGATCCAGGATTTCAAGCCCGAAGTCATCATGATCACGCCCAGCTACATGCTGGCAGTGCTCGACGAGTTCCGCAGGCAGGGCATCGATCCGCGCAAATCCTCGTTGAAAATCGGTATTTTCGGCGCCGAACCGTGGACCAATTCAATGCGCGAAGAAATCGAGCAGGCGTTTGATATGGACGCCATCGATATTTACGGCCTGTCGGAGGTGATCGGCCCCGGCGTCGCCCAGGAGTGTGTGGAAACCAAGGACGGCCTGCACATCTGGGAAGACCACTTCTACCCCGAGATCGTCAACCCGGAGACAGGTGAAGTGCTGCCCGACGGCGAGCAGGGTGAACTGGTATTCACCTCGCTGACCAAGCAGGCCCTGCCGATCATCCGCTACCGCACCCGCGACCTGACCCGGTTATTGCCGGGCACGGCGCGCAGCATGCGGCGCATGGAAAAGGTAACCGGGCGGTCCGACGACATGATGATCATTCGCGGCGTCAACGTGTTCCCCACCCAGATAGAGGAACTGATCCTGCGCAGTGAGGGCTTGAGCCCGCATTTCTACATCGAACTCACCAAGGCCGATCGCATGGACGCCATGACGGTGAACGTAGAGGCCCTGCCCGGCTCAGCCGCCGAAGACGTCCGTATCGGTATCGCGGCGGAACTGCAGACCCTGATCAAGAACAATATCGGCGTCACATCGATCGTTCACGTCGTGGAGCCTGAAACAATCGAACGCTCCATGGGCAAGGCACAGCGCATCGTCGACAAGCGTCAAAAATAAAGCGCCCGACCGCCTCGGATCATGCTTTTTCAGCCAGCATTTCCAATGCCCGCAGAACCCCGAGCCGGGGTGAACTGAGAACCGGCAGGCAAGTATCTGACAACAGCGGCTCTGCGATGGCCATGGACCCTTGCGCCAGGACGATGCAGTCCGGGCCGTCGTTACGCAATTCAGCCTTGATCATATCGGCAATCGACCGGGCGTAGGCGTCCATGTCGCCTGCCTCGAATTGCCGCCAGGCGGGTTGGCACATGACGACAACCGGTGACGCGTCACTGCCCTGCGTGCCGGCCACATCATGCAGCAGATCCAGCGTGGGTGCTTTTGTGCTTTCAAGGCACATGGCAACCAAAGGCTTGGTCCCATGTGAAAGGGCCGCCTGCATTAAGGCGCGGTCAATCCTGATCGTCGGCGTATTGTCGGTGCCGGCAGCCTCGGCAACAGCGCCGATCGTTGAACATGTGCACACCCCGACACCGCCGGCTGCAAGGTCTCGCATGGCGATGGTTATCGTCTGAGACAGGTCCGTTGACATACCGTGGTCGCGCGTCGTCTCAAGCCAGCCTTCCTCGACACGATGCCGACGGGGCATGCCGGGTGACAGCTCATCCAGCAACGCATCGAAGGTCGCCACGTGAACCGGGCTGGTATGCAGAAACGAAATCATGTCCGCGGGCGTATCAAGGAATGCGCGCTGAAAGATACTGGGCAAAGTCGTAATTCGGGCGCTCCAGATGCGACAGGTGTCCCGGGCTGGCGAACCCGGAACAAAGGCCCTTGTAGACTTTTTCCGTGCAGCCGCGATCCTCGACGTTCACATCGTCCAGCAATTCCTTCAACTGCCCGAAGTGCGCCTGGGCCTCAGGGTCATTGACGAATTCCGGTGACATGCCGCCGCCGAAGATGATGCTGACCTGACCGGTTCCCTTCGGATGCAGGGACAGGTACCAGAAATATCCCGGAGTCAGCGTGATCAGCAGGCTGGGATAGATGGCGAGCAATGTCGTGGTCCGCCGCCAGTTACCTTCAAGACGCTTGTTGGTGGGATGTGCCAGGGCAATCTTCAGATTGTCGTCTTTCAGAATGAAGTGATAGTTGAACGCTTCCTTGCCGGGCGGGCAATCCATCTCTTCCAGCTTTGACAAGCCACCGATTGTACCGGCATGACAGACAGGAAGATGATAACTCTCCATGAAATTCTCGGCCAGGACCTTCCAGTTGGTGTCCCAGACATGGGTTTCGTGGAAGGTCTCGGTGTAGTTCTCCATGCCATACTGGCCAACCAGGTCTTCAACCTCTGACAAGCCTTCAGTTGCCGGTTTCGCATCCGGATTCAGTGACACCATGATCCATCCGAGCCACTCCTCACACCTGACCTGCGGCAGGCAGTAACCTTGCTTCTTGAAACCTTCATTCAGGGTCATGGCCGGAGCGCCGCGTAAGCTGCCATCCAGATTATAGGTCCAGGCATGATAGGGGCATACGATGGACCTGGTATTGCCGGCCCCTTCGAGCAGCGTCGACATGCGGTGCAGGCATACATTTGACTGGGCCCGCAACCCGCCATCTGCGTCACGCAGAACCATTATGGGCTGGCCCGCAAGCTCCAGCGTAATATAGTCGCCGGGCTGTTTCAGGGAGCTGGCGCGACCTGCGCAAAACCAGTCCTTTGCGAACACATGCTCGATTTCCTGGGCCAGGAATTCTTCGGATGTATAAACGCTTTTCGGCATGGCGCGCGCCTGCTCAAACGGCAGCGATGCGTTGGCCTTGAGTTCCGCGGCGGCAGATGTCGGTTTGCTGTGAACGTTCATGGCATAGGTCTCTATTGTGTATCGCGCAAAGTCTGCTAGATCACGGGCTCACTTGCAATGTTGATTAGCTGAACCAGATCCACGAACCATCCGATCCAACAGGAATCCCCATGCCGACTGACAAGGGCGACAGCCCGCTCAGACAACCGTTTCTGGATGCCATGAGCCAGCTCACCAACACGGTATGCGTGGTCACGACCGATGGCAAAGCAGGCCGTGCCGGCACCACTGTCACAGCCATGTCGCCGGTATCGGCCGACAGCGACACACCCTCGCTTCTGGTCTGCCTGCACGCAGACAGCGCGACGGCTAAAGCCATTACAGAAAACGATGTCTTCGCCGTCAATGTGCTGGGTGAAGGCGATTCCGGCCTTGCCGACATGTTTGCCGGCCGGCATGGCGCTTCCGGCCCCGACAAGTTTGACGGCATAAGCCATGCATCCGGTGCTACCGGATCTGCCCACCTGGACGGCGCGGTGGCCATATTCGACTGCCATGCGAAATTGCAGCAGGCCTGGGGCAGCCACATCATTTTTATTGGCGAAGTTGCTGATGTTGTGCTCAATGCGCCGTCGCAAGTGCTGACATATACGAAAAGAAAATACCTGGGTTGAGGGAACGGAAATGAACTGGACTGCCGACAAAACCACCGTAAACAGCTGGAACGAATGGGATCCCCTGAAGCACGTGATTGTGGGGCGGGCCACCGACTGCCACATTCCGCCGGCAGAACCTGCGCTGGATGCCAAGGTGCCGGAAGATTCCGACATGCGCGGCCAGTGGGGCAAGCGCCCGCAGGAGATGATTGATCGCGGCAATGAGTTGCTCGACAATTTTGCCGGCCAGCTGGAAAAGCGCGGCATCAGGGTGGACCGGCCGACCCCGACGGATTTTTCATTGCCCGTGACAACACCGGATTTCCATACCGACAGCCAGTTCGGCTGCATGCCGCCGCGCGATGTGCTGCTCACCGTAGGTAGCGAGATTCTCGAGGCGACAATGTCCTATCGCTGCCGCTGGTTCGAATATCTGTGCTACCGGCCGTTGATGCAGCAATACTTCAACGAAGACCCGAATTTCAGGCACGAGGCAGCCCCCAAGCCGCGTCTCACCGATGCCGACTACCGGGCAGATTATCTGTCGGACAAGATCGGTATCCCCAAGCGCCTTGAATGGGCTGCGGACAAGTTCTTCGTCACCACCGAGGAAGAGCCGCTGTTTGATGCCGCCGACGTTCTGCGCATGGGCAGGGACCTCGTTGTCCAGCATGGCTTCACCACCAATCTGAAAGGCATTGAATGGTTGCGCCGGCATTTTCCTGACCACCGGGTTCACGCAGTGAACTTCCCCGGTGACCCCTACCCGATCCACATTGACGCAACTTTCACACCGGTCCGGCCCGGCCTGATCCTCAACAATCCGAACCGCCGCCTGCCGGATGACCAGCGCGAATTCTTCCACCGCAATGGCTGGGAGATTGTCGATGCCGCACAACCGGCGCACAATTCACCGCCGCCGCTGTGCTATTCCTCGACCTGGCTCAGCATGAATGTGCTGGTTCTCGACCCGAAAACCGTGTGCGTCGAAAAATCCGAAGTCTACCAGGCCGAACAATTCGACAAGCTGGGACTTGAAGTGGTCGAGGTGGACCTGCGCGATGCCTACGCCTTTGGCGGCGGCCTGCACTGCTGTACTGCCGATGTCTATCGGGACAGCAGCTTTGAGGACTATTTCCCCAAAGGCTGACGCCTCACTCAATCAGGTGAAAGCGCTGCGATCTCGCGCCGGAACGGTATCGCGTCACCAATATCCGGCATGTCCAGCTCTCGCGCATAGCGGTGACCGGCATAGGTGGCCCAGGCAATGGGCCCCGGCGCCTGGGCGTCGCCGATCACCTTTACCGACCCGATGCCGGCGTCCGCCCACTCAGCCTGACGCGCCTGCAGATCACGCCACAAGCCATCGTTTGTCGCCCGCGACGTGACCAGCACAACGCCTGTCGCAGCCAGTGTCTCGGTGCGCCCGGTGTAAATGCAATCGCTCACGACATGATCTGAAGCAATGGACTGCAGACCACGGTTAAGCTGGATAGTCACGCCCAGTTCCACCAGTTTCTTGTGAATGGCGGCCTGTTCGAGCGTGTTGTTGGTCCAGTCCGACACATAGGCACACGGTGTCACCAGCGTGACCGACGCACCAGCCTCAACCAGCAGTTCTGCCAGCACACCGCCCATGTAATAATGGTCATCGTCATAGAGA
>CALHUA010000073.1 GCA_938039915.1 uncultured Anderseniella sp. | reverse complement strand
CCAGTTTCACGGGAGCATCGCCAAATGGGCGGTGGAGATCGACCAGGTCGAACGCATCCCGGAACTGGTGTCGCGCGCCTGGGCAACGGCCCTGTCGGGCAGGCCGGGACCGGTCGTGGTCGCGCTGCCGGAAGACATGCTCACGAGCCTTACCGATGTTGCGCCATGCGACCCGGTCATCATTCCCGAAGGCGCACCGGCGCCCGAGACAATCACAGCACTCGAGGGCGAATTGTCGAAAGCCAAAAAGCCGCTGATCATTGCAGGCGGCGGCGGCTGGTCCGACGGCGGCGCAGGTGCGCTGCAAAAATTTGCCGAGGCAAATGATATTCCGGTCCTGGTGGCCTTCCGCTCGCAGGACCTGATCGACAATCAGTCGGACGTCTACGCAGGCGATGCCGGTGTCGGCATGTTTCCGCAGACCAGGCAACTGATCACCGACGCCGACCTGATCATCGCGGTCAATATCCGCTTCGGCGAAATGGTTGCCGACGCCTGGAGCCTGCTGGATGTCCCCAACCCGGCCAAGCGCATCGTCCATGCCCATGCATCCGATGCCGAGATCGGCAAGATCTACGCAGCCCATGTGCCGATCCATTCAGGCCCCAACAATTTTTCCCGCGCGGTTGAAAACCTGACGGTGAAAGGCAACTGGGCCCGCTGGCGTGAGGAAGCGCGCGCCGGCTATCTGGCCTATGTGGATGCCCCGGCCCAGCCCGGCTCCGTCGACATGGTCGAGGTCATGGCGCATCTGCGCGAAGTGTTGCCGGACGATGTCATCATCACCAACGGCGCAGGCAATTTCGCCACCTGGCCGGGCCGGTTCCTGCGCTATGGGCCGAAGCAGCGCATGGTGGCGCCGCAAAGCGGGTCGATGGGCTACGGCGTGCCGGCAGCGATTGCCGCCAAGGTCAATCACCGCGACCGGCTGGTGGTGTGTTTCGCCGGTGACGGCGATTTCCAGATGAACTGCCAGGAGCTCGGATCGGCACGCCAGGCCAACGCCCAGCCGGTCATCCTGATTGTCAATAACGGCACCTATGGCACCATCCGCATGCACCAGGAAAAAACCTATCCCGAACGGGTGTCCGGCACCGAGATTGAAAACCCGGACTTTTCAATGCTGGCCAGGGCCTACGGTTTTCACGGTGAACGGGTGGAGACAACAGCGGACTTTGCCGCTGCGTTCGAGCGCGCGTGTGCGTCTGAAACCGGTGCAGTGCTCGATCTGAACGTGTCGGCGGAGTCGCTGTCGCCCCGCCAGACCCTGTCGCAAATGCGCGAAGCGGGGCTTTTGGCCAAAAAACAGGCAGGGAATTAGCCTGCACAGGTATCATGCAGTAAAATTCACAAAACTGCGTGTTGATCTTATCTCAAAACTTGCGCAGTCTTCGCGTCCTGTTGAAACTTCGGAGAAATTCATGCCCACCGTCAACCGCTTTGCCGACTTTCACGATGAGATCACCGCCTGGCGCCGTGACCTGCACGCCAACCCGGAAATCCTGTTCGATGTGCACCGGACCGCTGGCATCGTGGCCGACAAGCTGAAAGAGTTCGGCGTGGACGAGGTTGTCACCGGTATCGGCCGCACCGGCGTCGTCGGCGTGATCCACGGCAATAGCAACAAGTCCGGCAGGGTGATCGGCATGCGCGCCGACATGGATGCGCTGCCCATTCAGGAAATCCGCGACCTGGAGCACAAGTCCACCATTGACGGTGCCATGCACGCCTGCGGTCATGACGGGCATACGTCAATGTTGCTGGGCGCGGCCAAGTACCTGTCCGAGACCCGCAATTTCGACGGCACGGCCATCGTCATTTTCCAGCCGGCCGAAGAAGGCGGCGGCGGCGGCCGCGAAATGGTCGATGAAGGCATGATGGACCGCTTCAACATCCAGCAGGTGTTCGGCATGCACAACATGCCCGATCTGCCGGTTGGCCAGTTTGCCATTCGACCCGGCGGCCTGATGGCATCGGCTGATTTCTTCTCCGTCGACATCGAAGGCAGGGGCGGCCACGCCGCGCGCCCCAATGGCTGCATTGATCCGGCCATGGTGGTGGCCCAGATCGTCAATGGCTTCCAGACCATCGTCTCGCGCAATACCGACCCGCTCGAAAGCATGGTGATCTCGACCACCCAGATCCATCTCGGCGATGCAGACAACGTAATCCCGCAGACAGCCCGGATGAGCGGCACCGTGCGCACCCTCAAACCCGAAGTTCGTGACCTGGCCGAATCCCGCATGAAGGCGATATGCGAGAATATCGGCGCAGCGTTTGAAGCCAAGGTCAAGTTCACCTATGCACGCAATTACCCGGTGACCGTGAACCATCCCGAAGAGACCGCTTTTGCGGCGTCCGTCGCGCGCCAGGTGGTTGGCGCCGGCAATGTGGACGAGAACACACCGCCGGTGATGGGCGGTGAGGATTTCTCATTCATGCTGGAAGCGCGTCCCGGAGCCTTCATCTTTGTCGGCCAGGGCGATACTGCCGGACTGCATCATCCCGAGTACGACTTCAACGACGAGATCATTCCGATCGGCTGCTCATACTGGGCAAAACTGGCAGAAACGGCCATGCCGGTCGAAAATTGAGAAAAGGGAGCCGGGGCTGATGGGCAGTATCCTTTTTCACAACGCCACGCTGGTTGACGGCACTGTAGATGAAGCCCGCGAGGGCTATGATGTGCTGGTCGAGGACGACCGCATCAAGGAAATATCCGATAAGCCGTTGACTGCGCCATCCGGCGCCCGGGAAATCGATCTGAAGGGCAAGACGCTGATGCCCGGGCTGATCGATGCCCACGTCCACGTCAAGGCGACCATGCTCAATCTGGGCCGTCTCAATGATGTGCCGGTAACCTATCTTATCGCCAGTGCCGCCCAGATCATGAAGGCCATGCTGATGCGCGGGTTTACTTCGGTGCGCGATGCAGCCGGTGCCGATCGTGGCATGGCCGACGCGGTCGATCACAACCTGATTGTCGGCCCGCGCCTGTTCGTGTCCGGCCTGGCCTTGTCACAGACCGGCGGCCATTGTGATTTTCGCAGTCCTACGGAAGTTTCCACCGTGATCACCTGCGCCTGCCAGGTCTCCGCCCAGCAGCTCGGCCGCATTGCAGACGGTGTCGACGAGTGCCGGCGCGCGGCCCGAGATGAACTGCGCAAGGGTGCCCACCAGCTCAAGATCATGGCCGGTGGCGGTGTGGCATCGCCCACTGATCCGATCCAGAACACCCAGTACTCGGTGGATGAAATGCGCGCCATCGTCGAGGAATGCGATGCCTGGCATACTTACGCAACCGCGCATGCCTATACACCGCACGCCATCAAGCGGGTGGTCGAGTGCGGCGTGCGCTGTGTCGAGCACGGCAATCTGATCGACGAGGAAGCCGCAAATCTGATGGCTGAAAACGACGTCTATCACGTTCCCACCAGCATTACCTACTTTGCCATGAACAAGCATGGCGCCGACTTCGGCATGCCGGAAGTGTCCATGCAGAAGCTGGGTGAGATCGTCGATGCCGGCATGCGCGCCGTTGAAATCAGCATGAACGCAGGTGTGAAAATCGGCCACGGCAGTGACCTTCTGGGACCGTTGCATAAATACCAGTCCGACGAGTTTTCATTGAAGGCATCGGTAATGGGCAATCACGGCGCC
Source organism: uncultured Anderseniella sp. (assembly GCA_938039915.1). Taxonomy (GTDB): domain Bacteria; phylum Pseudomonadota; class Alphaproteobacteria; order Rhizobiales; family Aestuariivirgaceae; genus Anderseniella. The sequence goes on along the minus strand of CALHUA010000073.1, from coordinate 2,087 downwards.
ATCCGGTCCGCCACCATGACCAATGCGGAGATCCTCAGGCAGGACAACGAACTGGGACAATTGAAGCCAGGCTTCAAGGCCGACCTCATCGTGGTGAACGGCAATCCGCTGGATGATATCGGCGTGCTGGAAGGTGATGGTGCGCATATACCGCTGGTGATGCGCGATGGGCAAATTTTCAAGGATGAGCTGGCGGCAGCCTGAACAAGACGACAGATCGTGCACAGGGTATTTGCAGATTGCCCGGTTTTGGGGTTAGCTGCGGTCAACAAGAATTTTGGTAAGCAACAGGGAGTAGAAAAACACATGTTAGGTAAAACACTTAAAGCACTGCTGGTCGGCACGACGGTTCTGGCCGGTGCGTCAGCGGCAAATGCCGAAACTTTCCGATGGGCCTTCCAGGGCGATGCCCAGACGCTTGACCCGCACGGGCTTTTTGAAACATTCACACTCGGCTTCCAGGGCAACATCTACGAAGGCCTGGTCAAGCGAAATGACAAGATGGAGCTGGTTGGAGCGCTGGCGGAAAGCTGGGAAAACGTCGAACCGACCGTATGGCGCTTCAAGCTGCGCCCGGGCGTCAAGTTCCACAACGGCAATGACTTTACCGCTGAAGACGTGGTGTTCTCGGTCAACCGGCTGAACACTGAAGGCTCCGACATGAAAGTGGTGGCGTCCCTGATCAAGGAAGCCAAGGTGGTTGATGACCTGACGGTTGATATCATCACCCCGACGCCAAATCCGATCCTGCCGAACCAGTTCGAAATCTTCTACATCATGGACAAGCAGTGGGCTGAGGAGAACAAGGCCACCGAAGCGACCAATGTGAAGGGTGGCGATGAAGGCAACCATGCCAATCTGAACGCCAACGGCACCGGGCCGTTCATCGTCAAGTCGCGTCAGTCCGGTGTGAAAACCGAGCTGACACGCAATCCCGACTATTGGGATAAAAACATGAAGTCCAATGTCACCGAGGCGATCTTTACCCCGATTGCGCAGGATGCAACCCGTGTCGCAGCGCTGATTTCCGGCAATGTCGACCTTGCCTATCCAATGCCGGTGCAGGACTGGAAGCGGCTTGAAAGTGCTGAAGGTGTGAAACCGTTGGCAGGTCCTGAAGCACGTACCATTTTCCTCGGGTTTGACCAGTTGCGCGATGAGTTGACCGCGTCGAACGTCAAGGGCAAGAACCCGTTCAAGGATGTGCGCGTGCGCAAGGCGTTCTACCAGGCGATCAATGTTGATGCCATCAAGGACAAGGTGATGCGCGGTGCATCGACACCGGCCGGCCTGATGGTCGCCCCGCAGATCAATGGCTACAGCGAAGCCATGAACCCGCGGATGCCATACGATGTTGACGCCGCCAAGAAGCTGATGGAAGAGGCAGGGTATGCCGATGGTTTTGAAGTCACCATGGACTGCCCGAACGATCGCTATGTCAATGACGAGCAGATCTGTCAGGCATCCGCCGCCATGCTGGCGAGGATCAATGTCAAGGTGAACCTCCTGGCCCAGACCAAGTCGAAGTATTTCGGCAAGGTGCTGGCCCAGAACGGGTATGATACCAGCTTCTTCCTGCTCGGCTGGACACCGTCGACGTTTGACAGCCACAACGTGATCTCGTCGCTCATCGCCTGCCGTGGCGGTGAAGACAAGATCGGGTCGTTCAATCTCGGCGGATACTGCAATCCCAAGATCAATGAACTGACCGCCAAGATCCAGTCCGAGACTGATCAGACGAAACGTCAGGCCATGATCGACGAAGTCTTCAAGATCCATCAGGACGAGGTTGGCCACATCCCGCTGCACCAGCAGCCTTTGTCTTGGGGTGTGTCGGACAAGGTTGACGTGGTGCAGCGCCCCGACAACCAGTTCGACCTGCGCTACGCAGTGGTCAAGAAGTAACAACTCAACGACCGGCAATCCCGGCCGGACCATCCGCCAGTTTATCTGGTGGATGGTCCGGTCCTCACATCTTCCTTCATGTGATTGGACCTGATGCTTACCTTCATTGCAAAACGGCTCGTGCAGTCAATCCTGGTCATGCTGACCGTGGCGCTGATCGCGTTTTCGCTGTTTCGCTATGT
>CALHUA010000072.1 GCA_938039915.1 uncultured Anderseniella sp. | reverse complement strand
GTATCTCGACGAAGAAGGTAATCCGACGTCGCGCATTTACGAAACCACACCTGGACGTTTGAAGATCGGCGAATTGCTGCCGAAACAGCCGGGCATGTCTCTGGAGATCTGCAACAAGCTGCTGACCAAGCGCGAAATCTCGAAGATGATCGATGATGTCTATCGCGGCTGCGGACAGAAAGAATCCGTCATTTTCTGTGACAAGATCATGGGTCTTGGTTTCTACAACGCGTTCAAGGCCGGCATCTCGTTTGGCAAGGATGACATGGTCATTCCCGACACCAAGGAGAAGCTGGTTTCTGAATCGCGTGAACTGGCCAAGGAATATGAACAGCAGTACATTGATGGCCTGATCACCAAGGGCGAGAAGTACAACAAGGTTGTTGACGCCTGGGCCAAGTGCACGGACAAGGTCGCCGATGAAATGATGGGCCGCATTCAGGCCGTTCAGATCGACGACGAGACCAAACGCGAAAAGCCGGTGAATTCCATTTACATGATGGCTCACTCCGGTGCCCGTGGTTCTCCGGCCCAGATGAAACAGCTTGGCGGTATGCGTGGCCTTATGGCCAAGCCGTCCGGTGAGATCATCGAGACGCCGATCATCTCGAACTTCAAGGAAGGCCTGACCGTTCTGGAGTACTTCAACTCCACCCACGGTGCCCGTAAGGGCCTGGCTGATACCGCCTTGAAGACGGCTAACTCCGGTTATTTGACACGCCGTCTTGTTGACGTCGCCCAGGATGCGATCATTGCAGAAGATGATTGCGGGACCGAAAACTCGATCACCGCGCGTCCAATCATTGATGCAGGCGAAATCATTGCCTCCCTGGGATCACGTGTCCTTGGCCGTACCGCGGCTGAAGATGTGATGCATCCGCAGACCAATGAAGTGATCATTCCGGCAATGCGGGAAATCACCGAGGAGGATGTCGAGAAGATCGAGGATGCGAACATCCAGGAATTCCGCATCCGTTCGGTGCTGACCTGCGAAACCCGGTTTGGTGTCTGCGCACGTTGCTATGGTCGTGACCTGGCGCGTGGTACCCCGGTCAATCACGGTGAAGCTGTTGGTGTTATCGCCGCGCAGTCGATCGGTGAACCCGGCACCCAGCTCACCATGCGGACGTTCCACATCGGTGGTACGGCGCAGGTGCTGGATGAATCCTTCGTGGAATCGAACCATGAAGGCATCGTCAAGCTGCGCAATTCCAATGTCGTCACCGACAGCTCCGGCAAGATCATTACGCTGGGCCGCAACGTGTCTCTGGTTATCGAGGATGAAAAAGGTCACGAACGTGCCGTGCACAAGCTGATGCAGGGTGCACGTCTGTTCGTCAATGAAGGCGACAAGATCAAGCGTGGCATGCGTCTGGCCGAATGGGATCCGTACACACGTCCTGTCATGACCGAGGTCGATGGCAAGATTGAATTCGAAGACGTGGTCGACGGCATTTCCGTCTCGGAGGTGACCGATGAATCAACCGGTATCACCAACCGTGTCCTGATCGACTGGCGCACCAGCCCGCGTGGCGCGGACCTGCGTCCGGCGATCGTCATCAAGGACAAGAAGGGCGAAATCCTCAAACTGCCACGTGGTGGTGAGGCCCGTTACCTTCTGTCGGTTGATGCCATCTTGTCGGTTGATCCAGGTTCGGCCATCAAGGCTGGTGACGTGCTTGCCCGTATTCCTCTGGAAAGCGCCAAGACGCGCGACATCACCGGTGGTTTGCCGCGTGTTGCCGAGTTGTTTGAAGCCCGCCGTCCGAAGGATCATGCGGTTATCGCTGAGATTTCCGGTCGTGTTGAGTTCGGTCGTGACTACAAGAACAAGCGCCGTATCCGCATCGTGCCTGAAGACGACAGTCTTGAGCCGTCAGAATATCTGATCCCGAAGGGCAAGCATCTTCCGGTTCAGGAAGGCGATTTCATCGAAAAGGGCGAATACATCCTTGATGGTCACCCGGCCCCTCATGACATCCTTGCCATTAAGGGTGTCGAGGAGCTGGCGACTTATCTCGTCAACGAAGTGCAGGAGGTCTATCGCCTGCAGGGTGTGAGCATCAATGACAAGCACATCGAGGTGATCGTTCGCCAGATGCTGCAGAAGGTTGAAATCACCGAGCAGGGCGATACATCTCTTCTGTCCGGAGAACAGCTTGACCGCACGGAGCTGGAAAACATCAACGCCAAAATGGCGGATGAAGGCAAAAAGCCTGCATCAGGTGTTCCGGTTCTGCTTGGTATCACCAAGGCAAGCCTGCAGACCCGCTCGTTCATTTCGGCAGCGTCGTTCCAGGAGACAACCCGTGTGCTTACCGAGGCTGCGATCAGCGGCAAGGTTGATACGCTGGAAGGCCTCAAGGAAAATGTCATCGTTGGCCGTCTCATCCCGGCTGGTACCGGCGGCATGCTGTCTCGTTTCAAATCGGTCGCTGACAAGCGTGACGGTTTGATCCTGGACGAACAGGCCAAGGTTGCCGTCGAGGATTCAAGTGAACCGGCAGAAGAGCCCGCGCCGGCAGGCGAGTAATCCCGCCGACAACCGACGTAATATGATTGACAACTTCTGACCGCCGCGATCACCATGGATCGCGGCGGTTTTTGTTTTAACGGTTCCGGCGTTCATTAAGTGGCAGGAGGCCCAGGTGGCATTCAACTTGAAACGATCAGTCTACATGTTCCTCGGCCAGGGCGGGCACAAGGAAGGTGTGGCTGACAATCCGGACCGGGGCTTTGTGGTTTTCGTGTCGGCCAGGAACCCCGGCGCTGCACACAAGGAAGCCGAAAAGGCCCTGGGCGAACGCGGTTGGGAAAAAGTGGAAATCCTGCGGGGAGGCGAGGTGGCGGACAAGCCGGACAAGCAACCCCACGACGATGCGTGGCAGGAAGCACGCGACGGCAAACGCGGTATCATCGTCTATGACGCGAAGGCCGAGGCAAGCGCGGCGGAAGACAATCCGCCCCGGCAGGCCTGATGGTTTTACCGGGTCGATTAGAAACCGGGATCGCTTGTGTCTGGCAGGCGTTTGGAGCGGAATGCAGATAAGGGGTTTGTCCTCATGCGCATGCCGCTCCAATGGTCGGCTCAATGTTCCGTACTAGGGTCAGGTCAGTTGGGCAATGAGTATCTGGCGTTTCTGCGATTGGCAGTTGCCAGTTCTGGCGCAAACTCGATTGCGTCGTCTTCATCCATCAGGTCGCGGTCGACCGTTTTGGCGCTCTCGTCCAGTTGCACCATGGCCGGCTCAATCAATCCCAGCAGTGCACCTGATGCGTCGGTGACGATGGCGATCTTTCCAATTCCCGGAATTTCAGTGGCCGGGCGGGTTACCTCTCCGCCGGCGGATGCGGTTTCCTGTGCGGCGCGCTCCAGATTGTCAACCGCCATGTAGGTCATCCAGTGTGCCGGAATGCCCTTGAAGGCCGGCGCTGACAGGCTGTACACACCGCCAACAGTCTGGCCGCCCTTGCGTGCCAGCCAGTAAGGTTCACCGTCGGGCAGGGTGACCTGTTCAAACGTCCACCCCAGAGTGCGACGGTAGAAATTACGCGCTTCAAGCGCATCCCAGGTATTCAGTTCGTGCCACCATGTTTCGACTTGTTTTTGCATATTGCCCTCCGGAAAGACCCGCATCTGATTGATTGATGCGAGGGGGATATTGCGCCGTCCCAAAGAACAAAAGTGATTCACCCAATGGGCCGCGATATGGCGCGATCTGGGCTATTGTTTGTGTTCAACACCATAATTAAGGCCGGGGCCGGACAAATGTTGGATTAAAACCTTGAAAACGGGTGGAAATAGACCAAATTCGGGTCTTGACGACAGGGGGGTGTATGAGTATGTTCCGGCCAACTTTCGAGGCGGTAAGCCGTAGGCAAATTGTCTAGACGTTACCGGGAAAGCCAAGTTGAGTCAGATCGGAACATGACTCTCAGGACGTAAGTGCCTGAAAGTCCTCTGGATTTGAGGCGCTGGTCACCAAAGTTTTGGTGTCTCAGCGTTTATTTTTATGCGCGCGATCATTCAGCGGATCGTGCGTGTGCTTTGTTTTAACGTGACCTGTTCGAGAGCGCGAGACCTATATGCCCACGATCAACCAGCTTATCCGCAAACCCCGTGTTGCGCAAAAGACCCGCAACAAGGTGCCGGCGATGCAGGAGTGCCCGCAGAAACGCGGCGTTTGCACCCGTGTCTACACAACAACCCCGAAGAAGCCGAACTCGGCACTTCGCAAGGTTGCCCGTGTGCGCCTGACCAACGGGTTCGAGGTTACCAGTTATATTCCCGGCGAAGGCCACAATCTTCAGGAGCACTCCGTGGTGATGATCCGCGGCGGCCGTGTGAAGGACCTTCCCGGTGTCCGTTACCATATCATTCGTGGCGTTCTGGATACGCAAGGGTTGGCCAAGCGCCGCCAGCGTCGGTCCAAGTACGGCGCCAAGCGTCCTAAATAAGCGTAGGAAGAGGGTAGTAAAGCCATGTCACGCCGTCACCGCGCAGAAAAACGCGTAATCAATCCG
>CALHUA010000071.1 GCA_938039915.1 uncultured Anderseniella sp. | reverse complement strand
CGGGTTCGACCGAACCGCCAGCAATCCGCCGTGCACTTTCGGGTGCAGGGTTTTCACCCGCCCGTCCATGATTTCCGGAAATCCGGTCCAGCTGGAAATGTCGGTGACGTCCAGCCCCGCATCGCGCAGCGCACGCGCCGTACCGCCGGTTGAAATCAGATCAACACCAAGGCCTGCCAGTTCAGTGGCAAACTCAACAAGTCCCGTCTTGTCGGAAACCGACAGCAGGGCACGACGAATAGCGCTCATCGGCAAACTTCTCCATTGCCCATTACAACCAGAGCCAAGCGTTAACACGAAGGCATCGGATGCTGAACAGGAGAAGCGTCAGTTATACCAAATGAATTGGTTATTCCGCATCCAGCGGCAATTCAGGTGCACATTGGCCTTCTGAGGCGCGCGGCTTTGCTGCGGTCTTTATCCGCTTGAACGCCCACAGGACGCGATCCGGCCTGCCGGCCACGCCGGAGATGACGATCTGCTGGGAGGGCCGGGCGGACTTGCTGTCCGGCAGGTAGACGCTGGTCTCCAGCGACAGCCTGCCGCCTCGCGCCGAAAAGCGCCAACCGACCTTGTTGGGCAATAACAGCATGACACAGGCTCCGTCGCGCGACAGTGTCGCCTTGATCGACGGGTGCAGGTGAAAGCGGATGGCGAAGGCCGGGTCCAGCGGCACATCGGGAGCCGGAACTTCAGGGACAAGACTGTCCTCACCACGCAGGTCGATACCGTTGGTGTCGAGAAACAGTTGCCGTTCATGCACCAGCCCGAAGGCTTTGGCATAGGCGGTGTGACGGGCGGAAATGACGCTGCCATGGTCTTCGCTGCTCACCTCGGCATCTGCATGCCCGCTGGTTATCAGGGCCGGTGTGTTGAACAGCCGGCTGGTGAAGAAATTGTCGATGACGGTACTGGTGTCGCGCTCGCCGAGGGTCATGGTCGAGTGCGCCGATGTGCGTCGTGATGCGGCCTGCCATTGTGCATCGGCACCCTGCCGGCTGCCGCAGTTCACGACGATGCGGTGCGGTCCGTCACACAGTTCAAATGCCAGCGGCGAACAGGTTGCGTTCGGATTGCGCCCCGGCGCCGGCGGCATGCCGGTATCCATGATGATCGATGCCCTGCCATGGGCGATGCGGCAATAGCCGGTCAGCGGTGCGATGGTCAGCGGACGCCCGTGGACCTGGTCCCGTTCCAGCACGGCCTTGATCCTGCCGGCGCCGGTTCTGGAAACGCCATTGAACACGGCAAGTCCGCCGTCATTGTGCGACAGGAACCGCAGCATGGGCAGCATGCGCTCAAGGGCAGCGTTCACCGGTCCCGGTATTTCAATCAGGGCCTTGTTGAGGGCTTCGCGCAATGGAACCAGCAGCACCAGCAGATCAAGCAGGGTCTGGCCGTTGCGTGATACGTGGCCGCCGTCGGCCAGGATCTGGTGATCGAGTTCATGGGACAGCCGGTTCAGGGCTGTTTTCTGCAGGCTCTCCAGGCCGGTTGTGCCGAAGGTTGCGTACACCATGGCGATAGCCGACATCAGCCTGTTGGTGGGGCTGAAATGATTAACACCGCGGCGCGCCAGCAGGCGGCTCTGCCGAGTCAGGCTGTTCATGAACGAGACTTCAAACCCACGGCTTGCCCCCTGCAGCAGGAAAGGCGCGCACTGTATCCAGTTGATCAGGCGGGCGGCCAGGGTCTGGGGCCGGCGTGCACTTGCGGTCTTGTAGACCTTCAGCTCCAGCCATTCGGCAACAATGCCGCGCGCGAAAATCCGGTAGAGCTGGGTATTGCCGGCGGTGAGGTCATGCAGCCATCCGAATTCGTTGAGGGCATGGTCAAAGGCGGCAGGGCGCGCATCGGGCAACTCAAAAATGGATGTGCCCGCCAGTACGGCCCGGCACCCGGCAAGTTCGAAAATGCCGCGATACAGGCCCGGCGCGCGCGATGCGTCTCCCTTGATGATGGCTGCCAGCGGCAATCCGAGACCGGTGCAGCGTGACATGGACAGGCTGGGGATTTGCGGGGAAGTTGCGCGCACAAGCCTGTTGACCAGCTGTTTGCTGCTCAGGCTGGCCAGGCCGGTCAGAACTGTCGAGGCGGAATTCATGGGGCTCGAGCGCGGTTTCCGAAGTGTGCTTGTTCCCGGCAGGTTGCCTCAAGGGCAGCGTTATCCTGCTGGATCTCGGTGCTCATTGAAGCCCAAAGTTCGTTAACGAATTGATAACAGCCTGTATCAGATTGCGGTCTTGACCAGCCTGGCCGCAAAAAAACCGTCCATACCGCCGGCATTGCCGATCATGTTGTGGGGAAGTGTCCGCAGATCACCTGCCTTGCTGATCAGATCGGCGGGAATCTGTGCCTCGCCGGGCGCAATGGGGAGCCGTTTGAAATCGCCATGCTCGTTCAGGAATGCGTTTACCTGCTTGGGGCCTTCGTCTGCCAGCAACGAGCAGACCGCGTAGACCAGGGTGCCGCCCGGCGCCAGCAGAGTGGCGGCCTTGCGCAGCAGCTTGCGCTGCAGGGTGAGCAGCGGTTTTACATCGTCATTGCCCCTGACATAGGGCATGTCGGGATGGCGGCGTATGGTGCCGGTGGCTGAACACGGCGCATCGAGCAGGATGACGTCGAACTTCTGTTCCGGTTCAAACTCGAGCGCATCAACGGCGATGCAACTGGCCTGCAAGTTTGTGCGGGCAAGGTTTTCAGCAACTTTTTCGAGGCGAAATGCGGATGTATCCAGCGCCGTCACGGTCGCGCCG
>CALHUA010000070.1 GCA_938039915.1 uncultured Anderseniella sp. | reverse complement strand
CCTGCATGTGATAGCCGGAGATCGAGATCGAGTTGAATTTCGGCATGTTCTGCGAAGTAAACGCGAAAATGTCGGAGATGATGCGCATCGACCGGCTGGGCGGATAGATGTAGGTGTTGCGCACCATGAATTCTTTCAGGATGTCGTTCTGGATGGTGCCGGTCAGTTTTTCCGGCGCCACGCCCTGTTCTTCGGCCGCCACGATGTACAGCGCCAGTATCGGCAGGACGGCCCCGTTCATGGTCATCGACACCGACATCTTATCGAGCGGGATGCGGTCAAACAGGGTGCGCATGTCATAGATGGAGTCAATCGCCACACCCGCCATGCCGACATCGCCTGAAACCCGTGGGTGATCTGAATCATATCCGCGATGGGTCGCCAGATCGAAGGCAATCGACAAACCCTTCTGCCCGGCCGCCAGGTTGCGGCGGTAGAATGCATTGGAATCCTCTGCTGTAGAGAAGCCTGCATACTGTCGAATTGTCCACGGCTGGGTTGCGTACATGGCAGGGTACGGCCCGCGCAGATAAGGCGCCGCACCTGGCCAGGTATTCAGGAAGTCGAGACCTGCGACGTCTGATGCATCATAGGCGGATTTGACGTCGATGCCTTCCGGCGTCGGGAAGGTCTGCGTCTCCTGGTCGGAGCTAGCGGTTGGCAGTTCGAAGCTGAACTCAGAGAAATCCGGCAATGTGCTCATGATGAGTCTCCTGTGGCCAGCGCGGAAAGCTCGTTCAGTAACTCCAGCATGTTTTGCCCGGCATGGACAAACCGCTGAACCCCGGCAACTGTCAGTACAGCTTCCATCTCACCCGGTTTACCGGCCATCATAATGTGTTTCGCACCTTGCTGCGCAAGTGAGCGGGCTGCAGCTTCGGCCCCACTGGCATAAACCGTGTCGGACGAACAGATGCAGGCAATACCCAGCTTGCTGGCGGCAAACTCCTCCGGTGGACCTGTTACTGCGTCAATGCCGCCCGATGCCAGCAAATTGCTCATCCAGGTGGCGCGCACCGTGAAGTCGGCTGGTTTTCCCAGTGCGGCCAGGAACACGGCCGGGCGGTTTCCAGTGTCGGCCAGGTGGACATCGCTGGCGTCGCGGAGCGCTTCAAAGCCTTCGGCAAGACGATGCTGCTGCAATGGGGAGCAGGTTTCCACACCTGCTGTTGGAGAGGCACCGGCGATATTCCAGTCTGCCGGAACGCTCATGTCGAGCGTCTTGTTCGGCGCTTCGTTGAGGTTGGGGAATTCCGAAACACCGGTCAGCGGTATCTTGCGCCTGGCAATATCGGTGTCACGCGCGGCCCGCACGTCTGCGATCATGACCTGCACCTTGCCGTCCGTCAGGCAAGCCATCATGCCGCCTGCGGTTTCAATGGTCTGGAAGATGGACCATGCCGACCGGGCCAGTTCGTGGGTCAGGTCTTCAACATGGCCGGAACCGGCGGTTGCGTCACGCACCCGCCCGACGCGGGATTCTTCCAGCAGCAGGGATTGTACATTGCGCGCCATGCGCCGGGCAAAACCGTCAGGCAGTCCCAGCGCGTGGGTGAACGGCAGCACGCTGACGCTGTCGGCACCGCCATTGCCGGCGGCAAAGCTGGCCGTTGTCGCGCGCAGCAGGTTCACGTGCGGGTCGCGCTTCGACATCATGCGCACGGCGGTTTCAACGTGTAGAGTGACAGGTGTCGGAGCCAGGCCTGACACGTCCAGCAGTCTTGCCCACAACAACCTCGCGGCGCGCAGTTTGGCAATGGTGATAAACTGGTCGGCGTCCGCCGTCAGCATCATGGACATACGCGGTGCTGCATCTGCCGGGGCAATGCCGCCTGCCTCCAGCATGCGCAGATAGTCGACCGCTGTTGCAAGCGCAAAGCCCAGTTCCTGGGCCTCTGAACACCCGGCACCGTGATACACCCTGGTATCTGCCTGGGTCACCGGCCCCTGGTGATCCATGCCGGTGGCCAGTGTGAACATCTCACCAAACCGGCGCGACAGTTCGCTGCGTGCGGTCACCTTGCCGCCATGGGCAAAGGCGCCCAGAGGATCAAGGCCGAGCGTCAGACTGCAGCGTGACAGGTCAAGCCTTCTGCGCTTGTACTCATCAAGGACCAGAAGCGCGAGATCACGACCGTGCCGGCCGCCATCAAGCCGCAGGTCAATCAGGTCCAGTTCGACACCTTCAAACAGCCGCTGAAGGGAGCGGGCATCGGTAACTGCAACACCTGAGGCACCCGCTGTTATGCTGCCCGGCAGGACCAGTGAGATGCCGCTGGCGCCGTTGGTCAGGTCATCGAGCATCTGGCTGTTGGCGGCGGCGATGTCCGGCATGTCGGCCCGCTGTACCAGCGTCCAGGCCTCCGCTGAAGTGCGGGCCGGGGCGGCAGGCAACGGGGTCGCATTTTCTGCGGTACCATAAACCGGCTCGATGATGATACCGTCCGCCGTGCGGGTTCGCAGGGTCTCGTACGACCGGCCCTTCAGGCTCGCGTCGACAAGCGCGCGCCAGTCGTCGCGCTCAAGGACGGGGAACTCATCTGCCAGTTTTAACTCGCTCATCGTGCAGCCATATCCATTCGCATGTTGCGTTGCACAATTTTGTAGCGCAGCGTCCCGCTTTCTGCAAATCGACTTTCGTCAAAGGTATCCCGAAATTCCCGGAATCGAATTGGCGACATCTTTTACAAGGTCTTCGCCGGCCTTTTCCTTGGCATAACCCAGGGTTTCCTTACCGAGCACCTTGATCTGATCCATGCTGAGGCCCGTTGCCTGCAACTTGCTGACAGCGGCCAGCGGCCCGCCCATCAGCCCGCCACCGAGCATGCCCAGCAGCCCGCCACCGCGCGCGCCGTCACCGCCGTGCAGTTGCGCCAGTTCGCCGGCGCCCGGAATGGCGTCGAACAATTGCACCACCTTGGCCTTGTCACCCTGGGTCTTGACCAGTGACAGCATGATCCCGGTCGCCTTTTCAGCTGCCTCCGGTGCGAGACCGGTTTTTTCAACGATCCGGTCAATCAGATCCTGCATAAGTGTATTCCTTTTGGTATTTACAGGTTAGGGTCAGGACCCATTAATCTTGTGCATTCTGCGGGAGGATATTTTGCTTCTGACAAGGCGAAAGGGTGCAGGAAACCGTCTGGTTTTCAAGCCCTTTCAACGATGTCAGGGGCAAAATAGACCCCGCCCTTCGGGTTTGAAGGAAAAAACCCGCCTGAAGGCGAAAAATGCTCGACAAGGCAGAAAGCCTTGCCTTGCGCTTTTTCACCGTCATTCGAATGTTTTTCTTCAAACAGAATTGCATAAGATTAATGAGTCCTGACCCTAGGCATTGCTCTTGCGAAGGTTGTATAGCAATTTCACGACACACCAACAGTTTTGGCAGGCAGGTAGAATAAAATGACCGATGGAACAGTTTTTCTGGGGACGAGCGAAAAGCGCGAGGAGCTATTCCTGAAGCTCGCCAACCGCCACGGGCTGATTACCGGCGCCACCGGTACCGGCAAGACGGTCACCCTGCAGATATTGGCGGAAGGCTTTTCCGCCGCCGGTGTGCCGGTGTTTGCAGCAGACGTCAAAGGCGATCTGTCGGGTATATCGCGCGAGGGCGAGCCTAAGGATTTTCTGCTCAAGCGGGCTAAGAAAATTGGCTTTGATGACTATGGCTTTGAAGCTTTTCCGACCATTTTCTGGGATCTGTTCGGCAAGCAGGGCCACCCCATCCGCACCACCATTACCGAAATGGGGCCATTGCTGATTTCGCGGCTGATGGGCCTGACCGATGCCCAGGAAGGCGCGCTCAATATTGCCTTCCGGATTGCCGATGAAGAAGGCCTGCTGCTGCTCGATCTGAAAGATCTGCGCGCCATGTTGTCGGAACTGGCCAATCGTGGCAGCGAGCTGACTTCCGACTATGGCAATGTGAACCGCCGCACCATCGGCGCCATTCAGCGCCGGTTGATTGTTCTGGAAGAACAGGGCGGTGAAAACTTCTTTGGCGAACCGGCGCTTGATATCAAGGACCTGATGCGCACGACGCAAGATGGGCGCGGTTACATCAACATTCTGGCGGCCGACGAACTGATGCAGTCACCGCAATTGTACGCCACCTTCCTGTTGTGGCTGATGTCGGAACTGTTTGAGGAAATGCCGGAGGTCGGCAATCCGGACAAACCGAAACTGGTGTTCTTTTTCGACGAAGCCCA
>CALHUA010000069.1 GCA_938039915.1 uncultured Anderseniella sp. | reverse complement strand
CATGCCAAACGGCTTCATGCGGTCCTGCAGTTGCCGCAGGGCATCTGCGCGATCAGAACCGATCATGTCCGGCCGCGTGGCCAGAAACTGACCAAGCTTGATATAGCTCGGCCCCAGTTCATTGAGGGCATCGGCAAGGCCAGAGCGCTGTTCCCGGCTGGATTTGCCGGCGCCCAGAAACCTGAGGGCAGTTTTTGCTGCTGACGGCACATTGTCATCATCGAGAGCAGCATCAAATCCGCCATGGCGTGCGATGGTGCGCCCGGCACGGGCAAGCTTGAAGAGATGTCGTATTTTGCTGAACATGCTGGTCAACAGGCCCTAAATTTTCCAGCCGGAATGAATGGCTACAATGCCGCCGGTCAGCATCCGGTGGCTGGTGCGAACAAACCCGGCCTTGGCAATCATGTGTTCAAACTGCTCCGGCCCGGGAAATTTCTGGATGCTCTCGACCAGATAGCGGTACGGATCGCCGTCACCGGTCACCACCTTGCCTACGGCGGGAATGACAGTCATGGAATAGGCTTCATAGACCTGTTCCATGCCGGGTACATCCACATGCGAAAACTCCAGGCACAGGAAACGCCCGCCGGGTTTCAGGACCCGGTAGGCCTGCGCCAGGGCCCGGTCGATATGGGTTACATTGCGAATGCCGAAAGCGATCGTGTAGGCGTCAAATGAGTTGTCGGGAAAGGCCAGGGATTCCGCATTGCCGACGCTGAACCGGCACTTGCCGCCATGCAATTCGCCCGGCGCGCGACGGGCACCTTCTGAAACCATTTCCGGAGATATGTCGGCAACCGTCACCTCGGTACCGCTGCCGCCGGCCCGGGCAATGCGAAATGCAATGTCGCCGGTGCCGCCTGCAACATCCAGCACCTTGAACGCACGTTCTGATTTCGGCGGGTTCAGCAGGGCGATGAAATCGTCTTTCCACAGCCGGTGCAAACCACCTGACATGAGATCATTCATCTGGTCGTAGCGGGCCGCGACCTTGCCGAACACCTCGTTCACCAGGCCCTGGCGGTCTGCTTCTGCAACAGTGCGGAATCCGAAGGAAGTTTCGTCCGCAGCTTTTGTTTTTTCTGTATCGTCCATCGTGGCGGCGACCATAGACCAGCTTGCCAATCATGGCTATCAGTTGTGCTCTAATACCAAAGGAAGTAGTTACTGACTCATTTGACCGATTTTTCGCGTTTGCCGGCTAGGCATGCTTCACGCAGTGGTCTGATTGACCACAAGTGGAGCATAACGACGTCCGGCGGGCGTGAAAAACCGGCCTCCGGTGGGCCAAATCCGTCCATCTGGTGCGTTGCGGCGCTTGCCCGATGCACCGCATCGCGCTGCGCACCACGCCTGCCAGAGTGAACGGATTTGACTCCATCAAATGGGTCAATAACTACTTCCTTTGGTATAATAAGGTGAACATGCCGCATGCAAGATGGGCGGCTCGAAAAGGACGACAATGCCTGAATTGCCGGAAGTGGAAACTGTACGACGCGGACTTGAGCCTGCGCTTGTGGACCGGCGAGTGAAATCCGTCAGGTTGAACCGTCCGGATCTCAGGTTTCCGTTCCCGGCCGGGCTGGCGGAGATTGTCTCGGGCAAGCGCATAATTGCGCTGAGGCGGCGCGCCAAGTACATCCTCATCGAGTTGGACAGCGGACACACCCTGCTCGTTCATCTGGGAATGACCGGCAGGTTCACCGTCTGGCCGCGCGATGGTGCAGCCCGCAATCTTGGAGAGTTCTATTATCTCGAGCAAGCCGGTCACGGTGGTGACGGGGCCCATGACCATGTGGTGATCGATCTCGATGACGGTGCCCGTGTGGTCTATACGGACCCGCGCCGGTTCGGGTTCGTCGACCTTGTTCCGCCCGGTGATGTCGACAGTAACCGGTTTCTTGCCGGCCTTGGTGTGGAACCGCTCGGCAATGAAATGCACGCCGACTTTCTGGCCGCAGCCCTTGCCGGCCGCAAGTCGCCGCTGAAGGCTGCATTGCTGGATCAGCGGATTGTTGCGGGACTTGGCAACATATATGTGTGCGAGGCTTTGTACCGGGCGCGGCTGTCGCCCAAACGCCTGTCCGGCAGCATTGTCCGCAAACGCGGTTCATCGCCCCTCGTCGAACCATTGGTGCACGCCATTCGCACGATCATCGCCGAGGCGATTGAAGCCGGAGGTTCGACGTTGCGCGACTATGCCCACACCGATGGCGGTTCAGGCGAGTTTCAGCAACGCTTTGACGTCTATGACCGCGAGGGCGAGGCTTGCCGCACCCCGGACTGCCCGTCGAAGATCAGGCGAATTGTCCAATCGGGCAGGTCCACTTTCTATTGCCCCACTTGCCAGCGCTGAACGGTTTGCTGTTTATTGCCGGTGACGAAGTTTTTGACCCGCCCTGCAGGGAGATTGCCTGATGACCTACACCAACATATCTGTTGAAACCCGCGACGCCGTCGGCCTCGTTACGTTGAACCGGCCGGACGCACTCAATGCGCTGAACAGTGCATTGATTGACGAGCTCAATCAGGCACTGGATGGGTTTGAGACAGACAACGCAATTGGTGCGATCGTGATTACGGGCTCGGAAAAGGCATTTGCGGCTGGCGCTGATATCAAGGAAATGCAGTCGCAATCTTATATGGATGTCTATCTGGGTGACTTTATCGGCAAGTGGGAAAGAGTGTCCCAGTGCCGTAAACCGGTCATCGCCGCGGTGGCCGGTTATGCGCTGGGTGGCGGCTGCGAGATGGCGATGATGTGTGACTTCATTCTGGCGGCGGATACGGCAAAGTTCGGTCAGCCTGAAATCAATCTCGGGGCGATGCCCGGTGCCGGCGGAACCCAGCGCCTGACCCGCTTCGTCGGCAAGTCGAAAGCCATGGAAATGTGTCTGACCGGCCGCATGATGGACGCCGAAGAGGCCGAACGCTCCGGCCTGGTTTCCCGCATCGTGCCGGCCGCTGATCTGATTGACGAAGCCGTAAAGACAGCAGCCGTTATTGCAGCCAAGTCGATGCCGATTGCGATGATGACCAAGGAAACCGTGAACCGGGCCTATGAAACGACCCTGTCGGAAGGCGTCCGCTTCGAACGCCGGCTGTTTCATTCCATGTTTGCCACTGATGACCAGAAGGAAGGCATGGCGGCGTTTGCGGAGAAGAGAAAACCGAAATTCTCCAATTCATGAGGTGAGGCGTTCGGTTCGCAGTCTGACAAGAGGTGTTTGTTGACGCCGCAACCGACTTACTATATGAAACCGCTCATCTCAGCACACCCGTTGTTCTGTTGACCGTTGCCCATGCTGCTATCTGGCATGGCGAACAGGTGACCGGAGCGGGCAGCTTAAAGTTTAAAGGTGCGGCCGGAACGGCCGCATATTCAGGAACAGACAACACATGGCCAATACTCGTTCGGCAAAGAAAGCCGTCCGGCATATCGCCCGGCGCACAGAAATCAATATGAACCGCCGCTCCCGGGTTCGCTCGTTTCTCCGCAAGGTGGAAGAGGCAATCGCCAGCGGCGACCAGGGCGCTGCAACAGAAGCCCTGAAGGCGGCGCAGCCTGAGATCATGCGCGGTGCCCAGAAGGGTATCATGCACAAAAATACGGCCTCGCGGAAAGTTTCCCGGCTGGCCAAGCGCGTCAAGGCAATATCTGCCTGAACCTTACGTCACCATATTGTTCAATAACTTCAAGGAGGTTTGCTGATGCGGCCTCCTTTTTTGATTCAGGTATCGATTTTTGACGTTGCGCAAGTTTGTACGTCTTTTGTTCCTATGTTGCAGTTGTCATTTTTTTCACAATAAAAACAATAAGATAACAGCTGCAAATTATTCCAGACGGTGAAAAGCAAGTTTTTTGGCGGGAATTTGCGGGGGTCGTAAATTATTTTTTTACCATTTTCTGACGCACCCGAAAAACCGTGATTCCTCTAAAAATGCCTATCAGAGTCAACCGTTTGGAGCGGTTAGGCCTGATTACGCGTCGCTGCGTGCGACCCCTGAAAAAGCCCGGCTTGCTGCACTTTTTCCGTGCAGCCCTTGCATGGCCTGCGGGCCGGATTGTAATGTCTTGTCACTGGCCGCATCTCATGCGGCAGTCAATAAGAAGTAAAAAACATTGGTGTAAACGGGTTGCCCTGTGGCGGGGGCTGGGCCGTCCGGGAATCTCTCGGTTGTTAGTGGGTTGAGTAACAGGGGTGGTTGACTCTAACGGGTCGGCCATGGGCGGCGGAATTCGTCTTGTAGGATAGGTTGTTGTGGTGATCACGTCTGGTCCCCAAACCCTTTCTGCTGCCTGCTTCCCAGAATCTCGGTTTTGGGTTGATGTTTGGTAGGTCAACATTATGGACGCAGGAGAATAAAGTGGTAGCGGCTAGAGGTGGGGAACGGAAGCCCGTTGAGGATCATTCGCACGGCGGCGATGATCTGTATCAGGGTCAAACGGATGATGGGGCTCATCCAGGACCAACTCGCACGACACTTGGGGGTGTCTGGACCAGGGTTGCGGCCCGGTTGCGTGCCGAGCTTGGCGAAGACCTGTATACCAGCTGGTTTGCCCGTATGGAGCCGGAAAGCCTGGCTGACGGCACCTTGAATGTGTCGGTGCCAACGCGGTTTCTGCGCAGCTGGATCAAGTCTCACTATGTCGATCAGCTGACTGCATGCTGTGCTGCCGAATACAAGGGTGTGACACTGGTGGAACTGCAGGTGCGTACCCGTGGCCTGCCCACGGCGGCCCAGGCTGTAGCGCCTGTTGCAAGTCTTGACGGGTCGTCTGAAGAGGCTGCTGAACCGGTCGCAAAGACACTGCGTGCAGGTTCCAGACAGGGCAATGATCGCGGCTCGCAGCTGGATCACAACCTGACTTTCGAAACTTATGTTCAGGGCCAGTCGAATGCATTGGCGCACGCAGCCGCCATGCGGGTGGCCGAAGCCCGTCCGGGCGCGCCGGTGAGCTTCAATCCGCTGTTCATTCATTCTGCAGCCGGTTTGGGCAAGACCCACCTGATAAATTCGATCGCATGGCGCATCCGTGACCTCAATCCGGACCGCAAGGTTCTTTACATCACCGCAGAACGCTTCATGTACCATTTCATGGCAGCTCTGAAAGTGCGCGACACATTGTCGTTCAAGGATTACTTCCAGTCCATCGACGTGTTGCTGATCGACGATCTGCAGTTCCTGCAGGGCAAGGCCATGCAGCAGGAATTCTGCCATACCTTCAACTCCCTGGTCGATGCAAAGCGCCAGGTGGTCATTGCGGCAGATGTACCGCCTCCCCAACTTGAAAGTATCGACCAGCGCATGCGCTCGCGTCTTGCCGGCGGTCTGGTCGTCGACATCGAAGCACCGGACATCGGTCTCAGGCGCTCGATCCTGCAGTCGAAGCTTGGCGCAGCCCAGCGCAAGGACCCGAGCCTGATCGTGGCCGAGGACGTGCTGGAATTCGTCGCCAACCGTATCACCGGTGCCGGGCGCGAGCTGGAAGGTGCGTTGAACCGCATCATCGCCAGCCAGCATCTGACCCGGCAGCCCATGACCGTTGACATGGCCGCCTTTGCGCTTCGCGACCTGTCGCATACATCTGAACTTATCCGGGTTCGCGTGGATGATATTCTGCGAATTGTCGGTCGACATTTCAATGTGACGCGTGCCGACCTGTTGAGCCCGCGCCGTGCCCGCGCAGTGGTGCGTCCGCGACAGATCGGCATGTATCTGGCCAAGAAACTGACTTCGCGCTCGCTACCTGAAATCGGCCGCCGGTTCGGTAATCGCGATCACAGTACAGTGCTGCATGCCGTCCGCAAGGTGGAAGAGCTGATGCAGGCTGACGAAAAGCTCGCCCGCGAAGTGACGTTGCTGTCGAGATTGATCGAACAGGGCTGATTTTTAGCGATTTCACTATGGTTTTCCACACTTCGGGGCCTCACCGGGGCCCCGAAGCGGGAGTTTGCCTTGCACAGCTGAGCGCAACAGCTTAAGTCTCCATGGGCTGTGCGTGTGGTATGGATCGCGCAGCTTGTTTGACAGTTTTCGAGGACGCTCAGGCCATGCGGGTTACCATTGAACGCGGTACGTTTTTGAAGTCGCTGAACCACGTTCAGTCGGTTGTGGAACGTCGCAACACAATTCCAATTCTGTCCAATGTCCTGCTCCAGGCCGCAGACGGCGGACTGAAGCTGAACGCAACCGACCTGGACATTGAAATAGTGGAACAGACCGCTGCTGATGTCGCCCAGGCAGGCTCCACCACGGTGCCGGCCCACATGCTGTATGACATTGTGCGCAAGCTGCCGGACGGGGCGCAACTGCAGCTCGAACAAGGCCCCGATGAAGGCCGGCTGGCCATCATCGCCGGGCGCTCGCGATTTTCCCTGCAGGCGTTGCCGCCGCAGGATTTTCCTGACCTGGCCAGCGGCGAGGCGACACATTCCTTCACCATGGCGTCGGCTGATCTCAAGCTGATGATCGAGAAGACGCGGTTTGCCATTTCCACCGAAGAAACCCGGTACTACCTGAACGGCATCTACCTGCACACACTGGACACAGGCACCATGCGTGCCGTGGCGACCGACGGTCACCGGCTGGCCCGGGTTGAGCTGCCTGCGCCGGATGGATCTGCCGGCATGCCCGGTGTCATTGTGCCGCGCAAGACGGTGCTGGAACTTGCCAAGCTGATAGAGGATGAAGATGGCGATATTGCCATTTCTCTGTCGGCATCGAAAATCCGCTTCGATCTGAACGGTCTGGTGCTGACATCGAAACTGATTGACGGCACGTTCCCCGACTATGAGCGGGTCATTCCGACCGGCAATGACAAGGCGCTCGAGGTTGATACCCGTGTGTTTGCCCAGGCGGTTGACCGTGTCTCGACGATTTCCAGCGAGAAGGGCCGGGCAGTCAAACTAAATATCGCGCCGGACCGGCTTACTCTGACGGTGAACAACCCTGATTCCGGATCGGCAGAAGAAGAGATTGCCGCAGACTATGGCTCAGATCCGATTGATGTCGGGTTCAACTCGCGTTACCTGCTCGATATCGCAGGCCAGTTCAAGGGTGACACGGCAACCTTCATGTTGTCGGATTCCGGCTCGCCGACCATCCTGCGCGACGCTGCCGACGACCGGGTGCTGTACGTATTGATGCCGATGCGTGTTTAGGATTTCGATGCAGATACGGTATGGTGTTTTCTCGCGCATGCCGCGCGCGGTGATGCATGTCCAATGCTGATAAAGCCCGGAGACGCCGCTTTGCTGCTCAAGCCATCCCTGACCATTGTCAGCCTGACCTTGTCGTCGTTCCGTAATTACGACAGTGCGCGCATTGAACCGTCTGGCGGGTTGATCGCCCTGTGCGGTCACAACGGCGCCGGCAAGACCAATCTTCTTGAAGCCATTTCATTGCTGACACCGGGCCGGGGATTGCGCGGCGTTGCATTCGACGACCTCGTACGTTCCGGCCACGGTAACGGCTGGGCCGTGTCAGCGTTGATTGACAGCCCGGCCGGTGAAGTGAGGTTGGGAACGGCATGGCAGGCCGGTAGTGCGGAAAATGGTGAGACTGCTTCAGGCAGCGCCAGGGAAGTGCGTATTGACGGCCAGGTCCAGCGCAGTGCCGGTGCGCTGGCCGACTATGTACGTGCCTTGTGGCTGACGCCGGCGATGGATCGCCTGTTTGCCGGCCCTGCGTCCGACCGGCGCCGGTTTCTGGACCGGCTGACAGCGACATTCGATCCCTCGCACGGCACCCGTGTCAATGCACTCGAGCGGTTGCTGCGCGAGCGCAACCGGCTTAATGCTGAAGACATGCAGCAGGCGGGTTGGCTCGACAGTGTGGAGGCGCAGCTCGCCCAGACTGCGGTCGCGGTGGCTGCTGCGCGCAATGATGCGATAGCTGCTGTGCGCAGTTTCATCACTGACACCAGGCAGCGCGGTTCCGAACGCCCGTTTCCATGGGCGGAAGTGATTGTGGACGGGGAATTGGAGCAACAACTAATTGACCGTCCAGCCGTGCAAATTGAGGATGAATATCGTACACTTTTGGCTGATTCGCGTGGCCTCGACCGAGCAGCCGGAAGAACCTTGCGCGGACCGCATCGCGCCGACCTGCTGGTCAGCCATGGTCCACGGCAAATGGAAGCCCGGCTTTGCTCGACAGGTGAACAGAAGGCGCTGTTGATCGGGTTGGTGCTGGCGCAGGCGCGGGCGGTTCGTGAGACGTTCAGCGGTGTGGCGCCATTGTTGTTGCTGGATGAGGTTGCAGCGCACCTGGACGATATTCGCCGGGCCGCGTTGATGGAAGAATTGCTGGAACTGGGGGGCCAGGCCTGGATGACGGGAACCGACAGGCAGTTGTTTGAAGCAGCCTCGAGCTGTGCAGAGATTTATGAGGTCAGTGACGGGCACATATCGCCAGTCCGGCCGGAACAGGAAACCGCATGAACGATACTCCACAGGACGGCCAGCCGGAGGAATACGGTGCCGACAGCATCAAGGTTCTGAAAGGGCTCGATGCGGTCCGTAAACGTCCGGGCATGTATATCGGCGATACCGACGATGGCTCCGGTTTGCATCACATGATCTACGAAGTGGTCGATAACGCTATCGATGAATCGCTGGCAGGCCATTGTGACCGTGTTGAAGTGCGCCTGAACGCAGATGGTTCCTGTTCCGTTTCCGACAACGGACGCGGCATTCCAACCGCCATTCACACCGAAGAAGGCATATCGGCTGCTGAGGTCATCATGACCCAGCTTCATGCCGGCGGTAAGTTTGACCAGAATTCCTACAAAGTCTCCGGCGGCCTGCATGGCGTGGGTGTTTCAGTGGTCAATGCCCTGTCGACCAAACTGACGCTGGATATCTGGCGCGACGGCAAGCACTGGCAGATGACCTTCACCCATGGCGTGTCCGATGGTCCCCTGACAGCGGTTGGTGATCAGGGTGACAAGAAGGGCACCGAGATCACCTTCCTGCCAAGCCCTGAGACCTTCACCATGACCGAGTTTGACTTCAACACGGTCGAGCACAGGCTGCGTGAGCTGGCCTTCCTGAACTCCGGTGTGTTCATCAACGTGTCCGACAACCGGCCCGCTGAACCCAAGTCGATAGATTTGCACTACGAAGGTGGTATTTCGGCGTTCGTGCAGTATCTGGACCGGGCCAAGCAGGCCATGTTGCCGGAGCCGATAGCCATTCAGATCGAGAAGGAAGGCGTGACGGTTGAATGCGCCTTGTGGTGGAACGACAGCTACCATGAGAACGTATTGTGTTTTACCAACAATATTCCCCAGCGTGACGGCGGTACGCACCTGGCCGGTTTCCGCGGCGCCCTGACCCGCATCGTCAACAATTATGCCAATGAGTCCGGCATTGCCAAGAAGGAGAAAGTCTCCCTGACCGGTGATGATGCGCGCGAGGGCCTGACCTGTGTCTTGTCCGTCAAAGTGCCGGATCCGAAGTTTTCCTCGCAGACCAAGGACAAGCTGGTGTCATCCGAGGTGAGGCCCATCGTGGAAAGTTCTGTGGGGGAAGGCCTGTCCACCTGGTTTGAAGAACACCCTGCAGAAGCCCGCGCCATCGTGTCCAAGGTGGCAGAGGCGGCCGCGGCCCGCGAGGCGGCGCGCAAGGCGCGTGAACTGACCCGGCGCAAGGGCGCGCTTGATGTTGCATCGCTGCCGGGCAAGCTTGCCGACTGCCAGGAGCGTGATCCGGCCAAGTCGGAACTGTTCATCGTCGAGGGCGATTCTGCCGGCGGCTCCGCAAAGCAGGCGCGCAACCGCGAAAACCAGGCCGTCTTGCCGTTGCGCGGCAAGATCCTCAACGTGGAGCGCGCCCGGTTTGACAAGATGCTGGGCAGCCAGGAAATCGGCACGCTTATTACTGCTCTTGGAACCGGTATCGGGCGTGATGACTTCAACATAGACAAGCTGCGCTATCACAAGATCATCATCATGACGGATGCTGATGTGGATGGCGCGCATATCCGCACCCTGCTCCTGACCTTCTTCTACCGGCAGATGCCGGAGGTGATCGAGCGCGGGCATTTGTTCATTGCCCAACCGCCCCTGTACAAGGTCAAGCGCGGTTCGTCAGAGCAGTACCTGAAAGATGATGCAGCCCTTGAAGAGTTCCTTGTCGATCAGGGCATGGAAGACACTGTGCTGATAACCGCAGATGGCGTCGAACACGCCAGTCAGGACCTGCGTGGCATCATCGACAGTGCCATCCAGGTGCGGTCTGCCCTTGAGAGCCTGCATACGCGTTATTCACGCAATGTGGTCGAGCAGGCAGCCATTGCCGGGGCCTTCAACCCCGAAGTGATCGGCAGCCAGCAGGCCGCCAATGAGGCGGCCGCTTATATTGCGCGCCGGCTGAACACCATTTCCGAAGAAACCGAACGCGGCTGGGAAGGCGAGGCAGATACCGACGGCGGCCTGACCTTCACCCGTGAATTGCGTGGTGTGCGCGAAGCTCATTCGCTTGATGCCCGCATGATTGGATCGTCCGAGGCAATCCGGCTTGACCGTCTGGCTGCGCACTTGCAGGAAATTTACACAAAACCTGCGAAACTGCGCCGCAAGGAAACCGAAATCGCAATCTATTCGCCCATGGACCTGATCGATGCCGTGTTTGCACAGGGCCGCAAGGGTATCTCCATGCAGCGCTACAAGGGTCTCGGCGAAATGAACCCGGAACAATTATGGGAAACGACGCTCGACAAAAACGTTCGCTCCCTGCTTCGGGTCAAGGTGTCGGAGCTGGATGAGGCAGATGACCTGTTCACCAAACTGATGGGTGACGTGGTGGAACCACGCCGCGATTTCATCCGCGAAAATGCCCTGAACGTGGCGAATCTGGACGTTTGATCCGGATACTGGATGTTTCTGCCCGCCATTGTGCTGACATGATTGAGTCGCAACCCGAATACAACAGGTTGTGCGCACCGCATCGCTTGAGCAGTGTTAACAGCCGGTTAACGCGGAAACGCTAGTGTCCTGCCATCCGTGGGAGGAAGGGCGAGATCGGGCGATCTGGCCCGGGAGCCCACTGCGATATGGTGATGGTGATCACGACAAATCCGGGTTTTTTGACAAGCTATTGCCGGTAAATCTTCGGGGACTTCATTCGCGTGTTTGGATTAGGCAGAAAAAAACAGAAGCGACGCGGGCCGCGCCGGCAGGAACCGGTGTTTGCCGGTCCCGGACCCCGCAGAAAGTCCGACTCCCGGCCAAACACCAGCGGAAGAAGCAGGAAAACGTCGCGCAAGCGCTCTTTCGTCTTCAAGCTCGTGTCCGTGGGGATGATGGTTGGTTTGTGGGGAATGGTTGCAGTGTTTGCCACCACGGGCTACCTGTTCTTCAATCTCAACAAGCAGGGCCTGTTCAATATTCCGGAACGCGAACCCGGTATCATGCTGCTGGCGTCCGATGGGTCGGTGCTGGCAGAGCGCGGTGCGTTTTTCGGTGATGCGGTTCGCATTGATGAACTGCCGCCGTTTGTGCCGCAGGCCATCATTGCCATTGAAGACCGCCGGTTCCGCTCTCATTTCGGCATTGACCCGTTTGGCATCGCGCGTGCCCTGCTGGCCAACTACCGTGCGGGAGCCACGGTTCAGGGCGGATCGACGCTGACCCAGCAGCTGGCCAAGAACCTGTTCCTGAAACCGGAGCGCACGCTGGAGAGAAAGGTGCAGGAAGCCATCCTGGCGGTTTGGCTTGAAAGCAAATTCTCAAAGGACGAGATTCTGCAGCTGTATATGAACCGGGTCTATTTTGGTGCCGGAGCCACCGGTATTGACAAGGCGGCCCAGAAGTTTTTCGGAAAATCGGCCCGTGATGTGAACCTGTCGGAAGCAGCAGTGCTTGCCGCCGTGCTGAAGGCCCCGAGCCGCTACAATCCGATTGCCAGTACCAAACGCGCCAATGCCCGCGCCCGCGAGGTGCTGTCAGACATGGTGCGTGCCGGTTTCATCACCAAGGCGGAAGCAGATGCAACCCGTGGCGTGAGCGCCCGGGCGCCCGGTTCAACCTATGTTCCGGCCAAGCGCTATGTGGTGGACTGGGTCAGCGAAACCCTGCCGGAACTCATTGGCGAGTTGAGCGACAGCGTGGTGGTGGAAACCACCATTGATCCGGTACTCCAGAATTCGGCTGAAAGGGCGCTGCGCGCCGAACTTGCGAAAAACGGCAGGAAGTATCGCGCCTCTGAAGCTGCCATGGTGGTTCTGGATACCACCGGCGCGGTCCGCGCCATGATTGGCGGCCGGTCATATATCAAGAGCCAGTTCAATCGTGTGGTGAAAGCGCAACGCCAGCCCGGATCCGCCTTCAAGCCGTTTGTTTATCTCACCGCCATTGACGCCGGCATGACGCCGACGACCCGCAAGATCGATGAACCGGTGACTTTTGGTGACTGGTCACCGGACAATTACAGGAAAAAATACCTCGGTCCTGTTTCCCTGACCAAGGCATTGTCATCATCTATCAACACGGTGGCTGCAAAGCTTGCGGTTGAAGTCGGGCCAGACAATGTGGCCGCAACAGCGCGACGGCTTGGTATCTCAACGCCCATGGTTGCCAACGCGTCCATCGCACTGGGAACCTCGGAAGTGTCCCTGCTGCAGCTGACGTCCGCCTATGTGCCGCTTGCCAATGGCGGAAGCGGAGTTCTGCCGCATGCCATAACCCGCATTACCACCCGCGATGGCAAGGTGCTGTATGAGCGTTCAGGTGGCGGACCAGGTTCGGTTGTTTCTTTCGAGTCGCTTGGCGCCATGAACCACATGATGCGCTCTGTCGTGGAGGAAGGTACCGGCAAGGTGGCACGGATTCCAGGACATGAAACCGGCGGCAAGACCGGGACAACGCAGGACTATCGCGACGCCTGGTTCGTCGGCTACACCTCGCACCTGATTGCCGGAGTGTGGGTCGGCAATGATGATAATTCCTCCACCAAAAGAGTAACCGGCGGTTCCATGCCGGCGCGTATTTTTGCCAATGTGATGAACCCGGCGCATTTGCAACTCGACGCCGTGCCTCTGCCCGGCTACTACGAACCCGAAGGTCCTGCCATCGCCTATGCCGACGAAGACACGCTGTACAATCGCGGCGGCGGGTTTGTTGACAGTCTGCGCAGTATTTTCCTGTCACCGGAGCCGGAACCGGCTCCGGTAGAGACACGCGCGCAACGGCGGAAAATTGAAAAGACCAGAAATCAGCGTCGTCTGGATCAATTGCTGCAGACCAGATAGCACATGCTGTCGCGACAAAATCATACCGGCAGTTTGTGCAGGGTGTGCCCCTGCCGCTTCAGCCAGTTCCTGGCGAAGTCCGTGTGCGGGCAGTGCCGGTAAACCAGTTTCCAGAATTCAGGCCCGTGGTTCATTTGCTCGATGTGGGCGACTTCGTGGGCACACACATAATCCAGCACATTGGGTGGCGCCATGATCAGACGCCACGAATAAGACAGAGTCCCGGTACTTGAGCACGACCCCCATCGGGTTGTCGTGTCACGTACGCTGATCCGTGAGAATTCAACCTGCATGGCATGCGCGTAGCCGCGTGATGCCTTTTCCAGGTCATGGCGCGCCTCGCGTTTCAGAAAGTCGGCAATCCGGCGCCGCATGTGGCTTGCATCACCACGAACCACCAACTGTGGCGACGGCAGGTCACGGAGGTGAACCGGTGCGCCGCGCCCGGTGGCGAGCTCAATCACATGCTCGGTGTCTCTGATGGTAATGCTGCGTCCAATCAGCGTTTCGGACAATTGCTCATGGTCTTCGGGAACCAGTCTCTGCCATATCCAGGCGGCCTGGGTGAGGGCAAACTCATGCGCAGCCTGCGCGCTGGTACCCGGTGGCACGGTCAGCACAATGCCTTGCCCGTTTTTCTCCATCCGCATGATGATGCGCCGGGCCTGCGCATTGCTGCGATACCGCACCGGCACTTCACGGCCGTCAATCAGCAGGCTGCCCGGGCCATCCGGCTTGCCGGGGTCAGGAGCGAACAGACGCTTCAGAGGTGAAAGTGACATGCCCGGATACTATCTGATTCGCCATTCCAGCGCGTGCCGCGAAAGCCTGCACCGGTTGTGATCAGGAGTAGCCTGCATTCATGAGCCTCTGGTGGATATCAGGCCTTGTGGTTGTGCTTGTGCATGAACGCGACAATGCGCGGCACGATGTGGGCCCGGAAACGGGATCCGTTGAACACGCCGTAATGGCCGACCTTTTCCTGCAGGTGATGATCGCGCATTTTTTTCGGCAGACTGGTGCACAGCTCATGGGCGGCCTCAGACTGCCCGATACCGGAGATATCGTCTTTCTCGCCCTCGATCGTCATCAGGGCTGTTTCGGTTATCGCAGCAGGTTCAATGAGTTGATCGCGATAGTAAAATTCGCCCTTCGGCAGTGCCTGTTTGACGAACACCTTGTCCACGGTCTGCAGATAGAACTCTGCTGTCAAATCCATGACTGACAGATACTCGTCATAGAACTCTTCCTGTTTTTCGGCTGAGTCCTCATCGCCCTCGACAAGGTGTCGGAACAGCTCGCGATGGGCGTCGACATGGCGGTCCAGATTCATGGACATGAACCCTGTCAACTGCAGAAAGCCGGGATAGACCCGGCGCATGAAGCCGGCATTCGGAAACGGCACCCGTACGATCACATGCCGCTTGAACCAGTCCGTGCCGCGCTCGGTTGCCAGCTTGTTGACCTCGGTGGGGTTGCGGCGGGTGTCGATGGGCCCGCCCATCAGCATCATCGATGCCGGCAGCAGCTTGTCCTTGCGCTGGTGCATGAGAGATATGGCCGCAAGCACAGGCACCGTCGGCTGGCAAACCGCCATGACATGCACATTCTCGCCGAGGTGCTGAATGATGTCGATGACGTAGTCGATGTAGTCATCCAGGTCGAAACTGCCTTGCGAGGCAGGAACATCGCGCGCATCGGTCCAGTCTGTAATGTACACGTCCCCATGCGGCAGCATGGATTCGACCGTACCGCGCAGCAAGGTCGCGTAGTGACCGGACATCGGCGCAACAATCAGTATTTTCTGATGCTGCCTGGCATCGGAAGGAGCTTTGTCGAACTGACGGTCGAAGCGCAGCAGGCGGCAGAACGGCTTCTCCCACACGCAGTTTTCCTGCACTGCACAGGTTTTGCCCTCGACTTCCGTCGATGTAATGGCGAATTCCGGTTTGCCATAGCGTCTTGTCAGGCGCTCGAACATTCCGAGCGAGGCCGCATATGAACGGCCAAGTTCGGTGCCGGCAACCGGATTGGTCGAATTGGTCCAGAAATGGTGGCCGTACTTTGCAGCCATTCGCAACGGGGCGATCGCTGCGTGGTTCATTTCATACATCATGTAAAGCATTGAAGGATCACCATGCTCTTCTTGGCATTGATATTCAATCCTGCCTGTCGCAGTCGGTCCATGACTTTTCTGACATGGTCCAGATGTTCTTCGTAAGAGCCTTTCGTAATGATCAA